>CALXGU010000153.1 GCA_944387905.1 uncultured Clostridia bacterium | reverse complement strand
CAGAATTCAAACCCCGCGACAATGCAACCCGTGCGGAGATCGCTACCATCATAACAAGATGCCATCAGAATTTTGTTGTAAAATAAGGCTCTAAAAGCAAAATAAAAAAGGCAGGATATCCTGCCTTTTTTATTATATTATTAATTTATACGCTTTGGATAAACCGCATAAACGCAGTCTTTCCCTGAGGAGTGCGTTTATAAACTCCTGCATGCTCCAGGACCTTTTTGAATGTTTTTCCGACCTGCATACGAAGCACCTCATTTACATTGTCAGCTGTTATATTACATTCATTTATGAAACTCTCTACCCAGGCGGCATGCTTTTCCGTTACAGGATCAGACCTGAGATCTTTGCCTTCGACTATATACTGAGCTACTGCCGCCAGCTCGGATTTAAGCCTTGCAGGCAGTACCGCAAGCCCCATCACTTCAATAAGACCTATATTTTCCTTCTTGATATTGTGAAGCTCAGCATGAGGATGAAATACTCCAAGAGGATGCTCTTTGGTAGTTATATTGTTTCTGAGCACAAGATCAAGTTCAAAACATTCCCCGCGTTTTCTCGCAATCGGTGTTATTGTATTATGCGGCTCGCCGTCAGTCTGTGCAAAAATGAATGCGTCCGGATCAGAATAGCCACGCCATGCGTTCAATATTTTATCAGCCAGTTCCACAAGTCGGTCTGTATTCTTGGAGCGTATACGAATTACCGACATCGGCCATTTCACGATTCCGCTGTCTACGTCTTCAAAGCCTGTAAAGGTTATCGGCTTTTCAATAGCCGCTCTGGCCATAGCGAACTCATACCGTCCGCCCTGAAAATGATCATGGCTGAGTATTGAGCCGCCTACTATCGGCAAATCAGCGTTTGAGCCCAGGAAATAATGTGGAAACAGTTTTACAAAATCCAAAAGCTTTACAAACGTAGCGCGTTCTATCTTCATCGGTGTATGTTTAAAATTAAAGCATATGCAATGTTCATTATAGTAAACATACGGCGAGTACTGAAGCCCCCAGTCACTTCCGTTTATCGTTATTGGTATGATTCTGTGATTCTGACGTGCAGCCGCACTGACATGTCCGGCATAACCCTCGTTTTCTTTACAAAGTGCGCATTTGGGATAACCGGCCGGCTTCATATTTTTCGCGGCGGCAATAGCCTTCGGATCTTTTTCCGGCTTGGATAGATTTATAGTTATATCTATTTCTCCGTATTCTGTATCGGTTTTCCACTTTACATCACGGGATATGCGGTCACGTCTGATATAATTGGTGTCACAGCTGAACTTATAAAAATAATCTGTTGCCATTTCTGCAGAAACAGCATACTGCTTGTAAAATTTTGAAATGACCTCAGACGGACGCGGCGTAAGCGCGCCCATTATTTTAGTATCAAAGAGATCACGGTAAACAACTGAATCTTCTATCATTCCGTTATCAACAGCATAGTCGCACAAATTTTTCAGAGCATCAGACAAAGTCATATGAACCGGTTCTTTTGGCTCTCTGTACTCATTTACGCACAACGCTTCCAGAATACGGTTTACAGTATAAATTTTATCCGTCTTTTCGATAAGTTTATTTTTTAATGCATAATTGACAAGAAAACATATGCTGTCATTAATCATTTTACCGCTCCCCTAACAAATAAAATTTTGAGTAATTATTTTATCACACTTCTGCTCATTTGTCTATTAAATTTTAAAATTCGGTTATGCCGTCATAGACAAGTTTAGCATCACCTGTGAGAATCACACGGCTGTCTGTATAATTTACAATAAGATCGCCGCCGCGGACCTTGACAGTAATATCGCTGCCTTTTTTACAGAAACCGTTTATCGCCGCAGCAACAGCCGCCGCGCACGCGCCCGTTCCGCACGCCATGGTTTCTCCGCTTCCACGCTCCCACACGCGCATTTTCAAAGTACTGTCATTTACGACGCGCACAAATTCGGTATTTACTCCGTCCGGAAAGATTGGCAGATGCTCGAAAGCAGGCCCGACTTTTTCTATATCGATTCCGTCAACCCTGTCGCAAAACACAACGCAATGCGGATTTCCCATCGAAACACAGGTTATATTATATTCTATGCCGTCTGCAGTTACAGGAGTATTTATAACACTCTGTTTTTCAAGTAAACACGGAATATCAGATGCGGCAAGACCTGCCTTTCCCATATCAACACTGACAAGGCTTACTTTGCCGTTAGAAGTATAAAGTCTGAGATTTTTTATACCGCTTGCTGTTTGTACAGTGATTCGGTCTTTTTTGACAATGCCCTTATCGTAAAGGTATTTGCCTGTACAGCGAATACAGCTGCCCGCCATGCTGCCCTCACTGCCGTTACGGTTGAACATTCTCATTTTTACGTCCGCAATATATGATTTTTCCAGCAGTACTATACCGTATCCGCCTATACCGTAATGTCGGTCACACAGAGTTATGCACAGGGATTCGGGACAGGTTATACTGTTGTCAAAGTTTTCTATAAAGATATAATCATCGCCTGTGCCCTGCATTTTTGAGAACTTCAAGGGTATACGTCTGGTTCGCATATGATTTATATCCACAAGCTCGGTATTGAGCTGAGAATATCTGCCTGCTATCGTATCGGCAAAAGCGTTTGCAGTATCAAGCGACGTAAAGCACGGTATCGAATGCAGTACCGCACGCCGGTGAAGAGCTATATAGTCGTCCACTGTAGAATCCATAAGCGCGCCGGTATATACGATACATCCCACTTTACCGTTCTCTATGAGTGAAAACGCGTCATCACCTATATCGGTTACGGTTTGCACATCTATTCCCAGGCTCGATACGGAGCAAGCCGTTTCAGGAGTTGCATATATAGTAAACTTTAAATCATCGAATTTTTTAGCCAGCGATACGATCTCGAGCTGATCGTGAGTATCTACGCTTATAAAAACTCCGCGCACATCGCTCTTTGGTGTCATTCCGGCAGAGGCAAGACCTTTAAACAGTGCCTCGTTTACCGTCTTGCCTATTCCCAGCACCTCACCGGTAGATTTCATCTCAGGACCGAGGTAAGAATTGACATCTGTAAGTTTTTCAAATGAAAACACGGGGACTTTTACGGCATAATACGGGGGTGTTTTACACAGGCCGGTTCCATATCCCAGCTCACTGAGTTTTTTGCCTATCATCACCGCGGAGGCTATATCTACCATAGGCACTCCGGTCACCTTGCTTATATACGGGACAGTACGCGACGCACGAGGGTTGACCTCTATCACATACAGCTCGTTGCCGTATATAAGATACTGTATATTTACAAGGCCCTGTGTTCCGAGTGACAGCGCAAGCTTTTTTGAGCTTTCGGCTATTACGCCTGTCATTTTATCATTGATATTATACGGCGGATACACCGCGATGGAATCTCCGCTGTGTATCCCTGCGCGCTCGATATGTTCCATGATCCCGGGTATAAGAACATCGCGACCGTCGGATATAACGTCTACCTCAAGTTCAATGCCGGGCATATATTTATCGACAAGCACCGGATTATCTATCCCGCTTGACAGAATACGCTCCATATACTTGCGGGTCTGGCTGTCGTCATGCACTATCTGCATATTCTGACCGCCTATTACATAAGACGGTCTGAGCAGCACAGGATACCCAAGATCATTTGCGGCTGTCAGTGCCTGATCCATAGTCATAACGCCGGTTCCACGCGGACGCTTTATACCCAGCTGTTCCAGAAGTCCGTCAAATCGCTGTCTGTCCTCGGCAAGATCTATTCCTGCAGCGCTTGTTCCTAATATTTTTATTCCTTTTTTTTTTTTTTTTTATGTAATTTTTTTTATTTTTTTTTTCTTTTTCTTTTATAATTTTTATGCATTATTTACCTT
>CALXGU010000152.1 GCA_944387905.1 uncultured Clostridia bacterium | reverse complement strand
AGCGTGGTGGTGGAGATTGCGGATACCGGCAGCGGCATTGCCCGGGAGGAGGAAGAAAAAATCTTTGAGCGCTTTTGACAGAATCAACGCAAAGCTCTGTATCCAGTCTTCCGCAGGACGGGATATGTATACTGAGCGCGTCTGTACCCTGTTTCAACACTCCTGTGCTTACGCTGTAATCACAAGCCAGACTTGACGGTTCAAACTGAAGTCTGCCAAACGCAAAAAGCTTCAGATTAAATATTTTGAATTCCCATTCCGATACAAACGAGCCGTAAACTCCTTTTATTGTCCTGCACTCATTTGTTTTGCACACAAGGTCCTTCAAAATATCAAAATACATCTCTGCGCTGTACCCATGACGATCATATATGACCTTCAGCTGCCGCGTGAACCCCAGCATAAACAGCATCATCACGGTATATTTATCGACGCCGCAGGCGGATTCTATTTTCACAGCATCTTCATAGACTGTATCATACACGGCATTTTCCGTTTCCTCATATTTCCGTATACAGGCTTTGAAAATGCACGCGCTTTTTTCATTACCGCAAATTTTTATATATGCAGTTTCAAAGGCGGCGACAGCGTCTGCGGCAAAGCCAAGACGTCTCATCAAGCAGGATATGTATCTGCGCATACTTTCCTCCTTGTCTAATATTGTATATAGGTTATCCCAATTCAAACAGGATGTCAATACAATGACAAATAATTAATATAAATAGTCAATTATTGATATTGACTTTGCAGCGTTTAAGTATATAATATGCGTATAGGGGACTACTCCTAAAAAATACAATTTTCGGAGGGATAAATTATGTCTAAAACATTTCGCGTAGGAATTGTCGGCTGCGGAGGAATCGCAAACGGAAAACATTTGCCGTCCTTAAAGGCGATAGAAAACGTTGAAATCGTATATTTTTGCGATATCATTCGTGAGCGTGCGGAAAAAGCATGCAAGGAATACGGAACGGCAGATGCAAAAGTTACTGAAAACTATATGGACATCGTCAATTCCGATGTCGATGTTGTACATGTTTGTACACCCAACCGCTCGCATTGTGAAATTTCATGCGCTGCCATGGAAGCGGGAAAGCATGTCCTTTGCGAAAAGCCAATGGCTATAAACGCAACTGAGGCTCTTAAAATGTATGAGACTTCAAAGAAAACGGGAGTTACTCTGTCAATAGGCTACCAAAACAGATTTACCCCTGAAAGCATGTATGTAAAAGCCGAAGCTGAAAGCGGCTTTTTCGGTGATATTTATATGGCGCGCGCTTATGCTATACGCCGCCGCGCCGTTCCGACCTGGGGCGTATTTTTAAATGAATATGAGCAAGGCGGTGGTCCGCTTATAGACATCGGAACTCATGCTCTTGATATGACTCTTTGGACTATGGATAACTATAAACCCAAATACTGCGTAGGTACTACATATCATAAACTCAACAAAGATACCAATACGGCAAATGCATGGGGCGACTGGGACCCTGAGAAATTTACAGTTGAAGACAGCGCATTCGGTTTTATAGTAATGGAAAACGGCGCTACGATTATTCTCCAGTCATCCTGGGCTCTTAACACTCACAAATCCTGCGAAGCCAAGTTTGCTCTCTGCGGTACCAAAGGCGGCGTTGATATGTATGACGGTCTGATACTCAATACCGTAAGACACGGCAGACAGATAAATATAATGCCGCAGCTTGACGCTAAAGGCGTTGCATTCTACGACGGCAAATCTGTAAAACCTGCCGAAGCCGAAGCACGCTGCTTCTACAACGCTATCGAAAACGGCACAAAGCCTATAACTCTACCTGAACAGGCGCTTGTTGTTTCGCAGATACTTGAAGGCATTTATGTCTCTGCCAAGACCGGAAAGCCTTTCTATTTCGGGGAGGATAAATAAATGAAGATAGGTGTATTGACAGCTTTCTGCCATGACAGAAGCTTTGAAGACATGATCAAATACTTGAACGGCATCGGCGTCCAGGCAGTAGAGCTTGCAAGCGGCGGATACCCGGGCAAGTATCATATAAATCCGCAGGAACTTCTTAAAACTCCGGAAAAAATCGACGATATCCGAAATCTGCTGGATAAATACGGTATGGAGATATCCGCTGTTTCCGCACACGGCAATCCCGTACACCCTGACAAGGCAACTGCTGAAAAATATCATGACGATTTTATAAACGCGATACTTTTTGCCGAAAAACTGGGCGTTGACACAATAGTCGGTTTTTCCGGCTGCCCGGGCGACCACGAAAACGCGAAATATCCTAACTGGGTCACCTGCGCATGGCCTACCGACTATGCAAAAGTACTTGAATATCAGTGGGAAGTACTGGTAAAATACTGGAAGGAGACCGCCGAATTTGCAAAGGCTCACGGCATCAAAAAAATCGCTTTTGAAATGCACCCGGGCTTTTGCGTATACAATCCGGCAACACTGAAGCGCCTGCGCGCTCAGGTCGGTGACATAATAGGCGCGAACTTCGATCCGTCGCATCTGTTCTGGCAGGGTATAGATCCTGTCGCGGCAATCAAGGACCTGGAAGGCATGATCTACCACTTCCATGCCAAGGACACATATATAGACAAATATAAAGTTGCTGTCAACGGCGTACTTGATACCACCAGTCTTGCAGATCTGAAAAACCGCTCATGGTACTTCAGGACTCTCGGCTACGGCAGCGATGAGAAGGTCTGGAAGGATATCATCTCCGCTCTGCGTCTGACCGGCTTTGACGGTATACTCTCCATAGAGCACGAAGACGCAATGATGACAAATGAAGAAGGTCTTGAAAAAGCGGTAAAATTCCTTGCATCAATGGTACCAACCGAAAAACTCAACGGCGACGTATTTTGGGCATAACGGATAAAACAGTATCAGAAAGGTAAAAATATACTATGAAACACACTTTAGGTATTATCGGTTTCGGCGGAATGGGTGAGCACCATTTTAAGCATGTAACTAAAGAAATAGACGCGCTTGATATCAAGGGCGTGTATGATATCAAGCCCCAGCGCGGTGAATATGCACAATCTCTCGGCTTAAAAGCTTACGACAGTGCTGAAAGTCTTCTGGCTGACAGCGATATTGACCTTGTGCTTGTCGCTACACCTAATGACTGGCACAAACACTATGCCATCATGGCTCTCAGAGCCGGCAAAAACGTAATATGCGAAAAACCGGTAATGATGAACTCAAAAGAACTGGAAGAGGTCATGGCTGTTGCTGAAGAATGCAAAAAGGTATTTACCGTACACCAGAACAGACGCTGGGACAGAGATTATCTGCTGGTAAAGCGTGAACTGGCAAGCGGAACTCTGGGCAAGCCGTTCTTTATCGAAAGCAGGGTTGAAGGCGCACGCGGGATCCCCGGCGACTGGCGCTGTACCAAAGTCGCAGGCGGCGGCATGATGCTGGACTGGGGTGTGCATCTTATCGATCAGATGCTCATGCTGATTGACAGCCCCGTTTGTGAGGTGTATGCTCAGGTCTTGAATATAAAATATCAAAATCCCGCCAATGACGTTGACGACAACCTCAAGATAAACCTGAAGTTCAAAAACGGTGTCTGTGCACTCATCGAAGTCGGAACATATAACCTGATCACTCTTCCGCGCTGGTACGTGTGCGGAGACAAAGGCACCATGAAAATAGAAAACTGGGACAGCGGCGCAGATATCGTATACGCCAAAGATGTCGAAATGGTCTGGGAAAACAGTATAATTTATACCGCTGCAGGCCCCACAAGAACAATGGCTCCAAGACCTAAGGAAACAGTGGAAGAAAAACATGTAGACATCGACAAGGAAAAATCCGTACATCTGTTCTACGAAAATGTACTCGATACTATTGAAGGCAAAGCAGAAATCATTGTCAAGCCCAGTCAGGCAATGCGCTCTATGAA
>CALXGU010000151.1 GCA_944387905.1 uncultured Clostridia bacterium | reverse complement strand
TATGTTGCACTGCTTTGCGATGTCCTCCGCAGTCAGCGTCATGTCCTCAAATCGTATAAGACAGAGTATGACTTTTATCTGCGCACCCGTCGCGACAGGCAAAAATCTGTCGGCGACTGATTTGGGCACCTGCATCATCGGTATTTGATTGCTGCTAAATATTATTCCCGACAAAATACGACTCCTAAAATTTTTGTAAATTTAATTATACTTAATTGTATAGAAAAAATCAATATTATCTTGTTATTAATTAATATTGTGTTATAATAATACCATTCATGTAACCGAAACGGGAGTGATTTTACGAAAAGAACAAAGCTCAAAGAGAGAGGGCTTCCCCAATATTCAAAGGGCGAAGAAATATTCAACATGGTATCGCACATAGTCGGCGGCGCACTCGGTATCGCCGCCATTCCCATATGTGTCACGACCGCAGCTTTGAACGGCAACGTATACGGGGTGGTAAGCGGGGCTATTTTCGGAGCCACTATGCTGATCCTCTACTGTATGTCCAGCATATACCACGGACTGAGCCCCAAACTTATGGCAAAAAAGGTATTTCAGGTCATTGACCACTGTACTATTTTTGTGCTTATTGCCGGAACATACACACCCTTTACACTTTGCACTATCCGCAGCTTCAGTCCTGCTACCGGCTGGGTCATATTCGGAGTCATATGGGCGGCGGCGGCTTTAGGTATAACGCTCAATGCAATAGACCTTAAAAAATATAAGGTCTTTTCCATGATATGTTATCTTGTTATGGGCTGGTGCATACTGTCTGTTATTTCACCAACTGTAAAGGCTCTCACCTTTGCAGGTGCAATGTGGCTGCTGGCAGGAGGTGTATGCTATACCCTTGGCGCTGTGCTTTACGCTATTGGTTCTAAAAAGAGATATTTCCACTCAGTATTCCACATATTCTGTGTTTTCGGAAGTATATGCCATTTGATTTGTATTATTTTTTATGTAATGTGACGGAGTAAAAAAATGATTAAACGATTTATTTCTTATTACAGACCGCATTTAGCGCTTTTTTCCTTTGATATGTTCTGTTCTGTATTGGTGGCGGCCTGCGATCTGTTTTACCCGCTCATCGCTAAAAGCATAATTAACGATTACGTTCCCAATCAAAATATACGCATGCTGTTGATTTGCGCTGCAGCGCTTTTGGGTATATATCTTTTAAAATGGCTTTTAAATTTTATTATAGGATATTACGGACACATTGTCGGTGTACGCATGCAGGCGGACATGCGCAGGGACCTGTTCATGCATCTTCAAAAAATGCCTTTTTCTTTCTACGACAAAAACAAGACCGGCGCGATCATGTCAAGAATCATAAATGATTTGAACGACGTCTCCGAGCTCGCTCACCACGGCCCTGAAAACCTGTTTTTATCTGTTCTGATGCTTATCGGCTCGTTCATAATGCTGACATCTATCAATGTGACTCTGACCATTATAGTTTTTTCGGTCATTCCGTTTATTATTTTATTTGCCGTAACAATGCGAACGAGTATGAAAAATGCGTTCCGCAGAAGCAGGGAACAGCTTGCCGAGATTAACGCCAATATCGAAACCGCTATTTCCGGAATACGCGTATCAAAAGCTTATACAGCTCAGGCGCATGAGAACAGTAAATTTCAAAAAGAAAACAATATTTTCAAAAAGGTACGTACAAAAGCGCTCTTTGAACTTGGAAAATTTCATTCCAGCATGACTTTTTTCAGCGACTTTCTTTATCTGACAGTTCTTGTCTGCGGCGGACTTTTCTTTTATTACGGAAAAATAGATATCGGTGAATTTGCCGCGTATCTGCTGTACATAAGCATGGTGCTCAATCCGATAAACAGATTTATTTCTCTGTTTGAACAGATGCAGGAGGGCATGACCGGTTTTAAGAGATTTACGGAGATAATGGACTGTCCGATCGAAAAAGACGATGAAAATGCAGCTGATATAGACAATGTAAAAGGCGATATCGAATTTGAGAACGTAAGTTTTTCATACTCGGGCCAGTCGGGCAGTAATGTCATAAACCATCTTGATCTGTCCGTAAAAGCCGGGACAACAGTCGCTCTTGTCGGTCCGTCCGGCGGAGGTAAAACCACTCTGTGTCATCTTATCCCGAGATTTTATGAAACGGACCAAGGCAGAATCACTCTTGACGGAACTGACATACGTAATATAACGAGATATTCGCTGCGCAAAAATATCGGCATAGTTTCACAGGACGTTTTCCTTTTCAACGGCACTATAAGAGAGAATATCGCGTACGGCAATCTTGACGCTGATGAAGATCAGATAATCGAAGCCGCAAAAAAAGCGAATATACATGACTATATAATGTCTCTTGAGGACGGCTATGACACGGACGTCGGCGAAAGAGGCGTAAAGCTTTCCGGAGGGCAGAAGCAGAGAGTTTCCATAGCACGTATTTTTTTAAAAAATCCGTCAGTTCTCATTCTTGATGACGCTACAAGCGCTCTTGACAATACTACCGAAATGCTAATTCAGCAGTCACTGGACAGGCTTGCCCGCGGAAGAACGGTTATTGTTGTAGCACATCGTCTGTCTACAGTAAAAAATGCGGACGAAATAGTAGTCATAGACAGCGACGGCATCGTGGAAAAAGGAACACATACCCAGCTCATGGAAAAAGAAAACGGTGTATACAAAAAGCTGTATTCTTATCAGTTTAGATAAAAACCATCCCGGTTAAATGACCGGGATGGTTTTATATATTTCTCTTGTTGTCTTCCCGCGGCTTGATAGAGCTTCCTCTGGTAGGAGGCGAATCAAGCTGAAATCCGCGCCATTTGTTCTCCTGTTCAAGAACAGTATCAGATGGCAAAACAGGTGGCTTTCGTCCGAAAAATATTTCGTAAAAGCCATCTACTCTACGCGCCATTTCCGTCACGACCCGGGCAGATTCCATACCCACAGCATACCTGCGCATAGCTACTCCCTCTCCTGCCGCGATAAGCTCTGTTTCTCTGAAATACCTGTTCAGCAAAAACTGAGCGTATTTCACAAATCTCAGGCTGCCGTAACATCTGTATTCCCTGCCTCTTGCCGTTTCTGACATCTCAACGGCTATACAACAGCCTTCCCTTACGGCATCTATTATATTATCGGATGTATTATCCCTGGCAAAAACAATAGTAAAATGGTAGGCAAAGTCGTTTGTTTCAAGCGAGTGGACATCACTGCTGCCCACAGTCGCTAGTTTTAATCCCTCCGCACGCAGATCATTGAACAGCGCAACCGACATATTTATTCCGTCACATTCCATGCCGCCCACAAGCTCATATGCGTCAAACATGCCGCTCTTGAGCAGTAGTCTTGACAGATCATCACACACATTATAGCACTTTGCAGATTCAGGCCGCCAATACGGATGTGCAAAAATTGCAAGACCTCCGACTTTATGTATACTGTCTGATGCCCATTTTGCCATAGCGTACCGCTCACGGTACCGTTCAGGTATACTGTCCGGAAGATTTTTCTGTATTTCACTATACTCTTTTTCATATCTGGCGCTGTCTCTGAAGTATATATCCGCTACACTTGCGCCGCCTCCCGCGTGAACTATATGAACACAGCTTCCGGGGGTATGTACTTCTTCCCCTTTGATTACAGTAAGACCTGTTTGTACTGCGCTGTACCAGTCACGCAGTTCATCGGAAGGAAAATACCGGTTATGGTCTGTCATTGTCATAAAGTCGTATCCGCACTCCCGGTAATACCCCGCGAGCGCCGCCGGGTCATGTTTTCCGTCTGAGCGGTAGCTGTGAGCGTGAAAATCGCCCTTCAGCGGACGTCTTGTATAAAGATCCTCCTTCAGAGCATACACCTTTAGCGGCTGAAGCACTTTATTATCAAGCAAAATATCGACCCAATACTCACCCTCGGTCTCAAAGCTGAAATCAAACTG
>CALXGU010000150.1 GCA_944387905.1 uncultured Clostridia bacterium | reverse complement strand
GGCAATAACCTGCTAATGGAGCTTGTAGAAAAAAGCGGAGGCATCGACTTTGATATGCCGTATACCCTGGCATATTCTGGCTTAAACGATACTACACTGCAAAAGTACATAGAGGATTCTTCCCGGCTCTGGAAGGACCACGCAGATGTTTTGCCTGTAATGGAGGTGGGCGCCACTATCGGAACACATGTGGGTCCTGGTGCCGTTGCCGTCGCATTTTTCGCAAAATGATCGAATACATATAAAATCACCGCTCATCATGAGCGGTGATTTTAATTCCTTCTGTATTTTCCGGGCGTTGTTCCGGTGTGTGCCTTGAAACTAATGGAAAAATAATGCTCGTTGGAAAATCCTACATAACTTGCTATCTCTCTTATCGGCATACGTGTACTCTTTAAAAGCTGGCTTGCAACCTGGATTTTGCGTCTCAGCGCATATTCATACGGTGTTATGCCGAAATTTTTCTTGAATATCCGTATTGCCTGTGACTGGGAACGGTAAATGATATTTGCCAGATCTCCTGTTGTTATACGCATATCACAGTGTGAATCGATAAATTCTTTCATCGCCAGCGCGTCTTCTGAATAATCATTTGAACCTGAATTTACACACCGTGACATTTCCTGTATTATCCGGTGCAAAACCACAGCATTCTGGCTTTCGACCGTCCTCATATCCATTCCGCTTGACGCATTGGAATTAAACTCCTCAAAAAGACTCTGTATACGGCAGTTTTCAAATAGGCTTATTTCAGAAATACCGTACTGACTTATCAGACTGTCAACAAGTCCGCCCCTTATATTAAACCAGATTTTGACCCAAGGCTCCTGCGGATCTGAATAATAATAATGATCCTCTCCCGCTTTGAGATAATATACATCCCCCTCTTTAGGATGATACTTCTGTCCTTTTACCACTATCGTACCTCTGCCCGATATAATGTATTCAAAGCTGTGAATTTTGGATGCGGATCTTTTTATAACATAGCTTCCGTCACAATATGACACGCCGCAAAGCTGTATGTTAAATATTGGATTATCCGATTTGACAAAGCTGTATATTATCTCTTTCATGCGTGTTTTTCAAACCTTTTTGATTATTATATATATTGTTTTATAAAAATTATAGCATTATAATACACTTAAATCAACAAGGAGGATAAATAAATGTTAAGACCGGAACATCCAAACCCAGCAAAACAGCATTCAAGCTTTATCAACCTTAATGGAACGTGGGAATTTGAATTCGATAACACTCTTGTCGGAATCGCAAAAAAATATTATGAACGCGAACACTTAAGCGATAAAATAGAGGTTCCGTTCTGCCCTGAGAGCAAGCTCTCGGGCATAGCTGACACAGACTTTATAAATGCGGTTTGGTACAGACGCGATTTGGATATACCCAAAAATGCTCTTGACGGGAATATACTCATCACATTCGGAGCCGTCGATTATGAAGCTCAAGTATACATAAACGGAGTTCTTGCCTGCGAGCATACCGGAGGGTATACGCCTTTTACCGTCAACGCAACACAATACCTCAAAGAGGGCAATAACTCGCTTTGCGTATACGCAAAGGACGACATACGCGCCGGAATACCTCACGGAAAGCAAAGCGAGCTGCTTTTTTCACATCACTGCGACTATACGCGTACAACCGGTATCTGGCAGACTGTATATATGGAATTTTTGCCTCAGAACTACATAAAAAACGCAAAACTCTGCCCGGACGCTCAAAACTGCAGCGTCAGCGCTTTTATAGAGGTATGCGGCTCAGGCAAGGTGGATTTTGAGGTATTTTATAAACAAAAGCTCATGGCGTCATGCTCTAAGCATACTGACTCGGGCTGTGTGACATTTGATGTTTCTCTATTGGAATCCCACTTATGGGAAGTAGGAAACGGCCGGCTTTATGATGTCAGGATATCGATCGGCGACGATGTTTTTAAAACTTATTTCGGCCTGCGTTCAATTAGGCTTGACGGCAAAAAGTTCCTAATTAATAATAATAGTGTGTTCCAGCGTCTTGTTCTTGACCAGGGATATTATATGGACGGCATATACACCGCTCCTTCCGCTCAAGATCTGGAAAATGATATCAAGCTGTCGATGTCGATGGGATTTAACGGTGCGCGTCTGCACATGAAGATCTTTGAGCCTCTGTTTTTGTACTATGCCGACGTACACGGTTATCTTACCTGGGGCGAATTTCCCAACTGGGGCCTTGATTTCAGGGTACATGACACTACAAATATAGTATTGCCGCAGTGGCTGGAGGCTGTGGACAGAGACTTCAACCATCCCTCCATTATCGGCTGGTGCCCGCTTAACGAAACTCATATAGACCGCTACGGCCAGGGCAAAATAATTCACGACACTATTGTCAGAAATATTTATTTTGCCACAAAGGCTCTTGACAAAACCCGGCCCTGTATCGACACGAGCGGTTATGTGCATCAAAAATTCAGCGATATCTACGATATGCACAATTACACGCAAGATCCTCAGCAGTTGCGCGACGAATATGCAGAGTTTGAAAACGGCGGAATGCCGGTAGACGAGCGAAACATGCATTTTCGCGGCCGAAGCTTTTACAGCGGTCAGCCTTTGTTTATAAGCGAATTCGGCGGCGCGCGCTGGTCTAACGCAACTGAAAACAGCTGGGGCTACGGCAATGATCCCAAAAATGAACAGGAATTCTTTGAACGCTTTGAAGGTCTGTGCTATGCTCTTATGGATAATAAAAACATATTCGGTTTCTGCTATACTCAGCTGTATGATATCGAACAGGAGCAAAACGGTCTGCTGTATTATGACCGCTCTGCCAAATTCGATTTGAAAAAATTTAAAGCAATTCTTGATAAAAAAGCAAAAATTGAAAATTAATTGAAAAAATTTTCCCAAAACTATTGCAAAAACGAAAAAATGTGTTATTATATATTAGCACTCTGAATTATAGAGTGCTAATATCTCGTTTTAGGAGGATAATATAATGAAACTCAAACCACTTGCAGACAGAGTTGTAATTAAAATGGTAGAGGCTGAAGAGACTACAAAGAGCGGTATTATACTGACAGCTGCCGCACAGGAAAAGCCCCAGATAGCGGAAGTCGTTGAAGTAGGACCGGGCGGGATCGTTGACGGTGTTGAAGTAGAAATGAACGTTGAGGTCGGAGACAAGGTCGTTACTAATAAATACAGCGGCACGGAAATAAAGATCGACGGGACCGAATACGTTATAGTCAGACAGAGCGATATATTAGCGATAGTTGAATAAGGAGTGAAATATCATGGCAAAACAAATAATTTACGGCGAAGAAGCCAGAAAAGCATTACAGACAGGCGTTGACAAACTTGCAAACACTGTTAAGATCACACTCGGACCCAAAGGCAGGAATGTGGTTCTTGACAAAAAATACGGAACGCCGCTTATTACAAACGACGGTGTTACTATAGCAAAAGATATAGAGCTGGAAGACCCGTTTGAAAATATGGGCGCTCAGCTTGTAAAGGAAGTTTCGACAAAAACCAATGACACAGCCGGCGACGGTACTACCACCGCTACCCTGCTCGCACAGGCTATAATACGCGAAGGTATGAAAAATGTGGCTGCAGGCGCTAACCCGATGGTCCTCAGAAAGGGTATTCAGAAAGCTGTTGACAAGACAGTGCAGGTCGTTGTTAAAAATTCTCAGAAAATCAGCGGAACCGCGGATATCGCCAGAGTAGCTACTGTTTCTTCTTCCGATGAAAACGTAGGCAAACTTATTGCTGAGGCTATGGAAAAGGTAAAAACCGACGGCGTTATCACCGTCGAGGAGTCAAAGACCGCCGAAACAAAATGCGATGTAGTTGAAGGTATGCAGTTTGACAGAGGCTACATCACTCCCTACATGGTAACTGATACCGATAAAATGGAAGCTGTCATTGATGACGCATACCCGCGTATAACAGACAAGAAGATTT
>CALXGU010000149.1 GCA_944387905.1 uncultured Clostridia bacterium | reverse complement strand
AAAACAATGAATGAGACTATATATTATAACGTGGATGCGGTAAATGAGGGCATAGTAAAAAACCGCATGATCAGTTTCAGATATTTTGAATGGACTCCGGACGGCAGAAAAAGACTGCGCCGTGACGGAGTGCTGTATACTGTGAGTCCTCTTGCCCTGAGTTGGGACAATGAAAATTACTATTTGATCGCGGTAGAAAAAAGCGAACACCAAATACGGCATTATCGTGTCGATAAGATGCTTGATATACGCTGTACGGACAGTCCGAGGATAATAGATAACGACAGCGTCGGTTTTGATACCGCGAAATACTCGAGGAGCCTTTTCGGGATGTTCGCGGGCAAACAGGAGCGGGTTACAATGCGCTGTGACAATACACTTGCGGGAGCGGTGATAGACCGGTTCGGCTCGGATATTATGGCACTGCCGGATAATGACAGCTTTACGTTTACAGTCGACGTAAAGGTAAGTCCGCAGTTTTTTGCATGGCTATGCGGTCTGGAGGATAAAATAACGATCGTTTCTCCTTTGGAGACCAGAGAAGATTTCAAAAAATATATATCTAAAATCTATAACAACTATCATAACTGAAATTCTATGTTCGCGGCAGCCGGTTTTACGGCTGCTTTTTTATTTTTTAAAACGCTTTTGAAAACTTAAATGTTTAAGCTCGGGCATAAAAACAAACGTATTTTGTACTCTTGTTCAACAACTTGCCGCTTATAGCCGTATTTTTAACGCTTTTGGTGAAAATTGGCAGATTTTTTATATTAAAAAATCTTTAAAATTGTTGACAAACCCGTAAGAAATGCTATAATAAAATCAAAGTGGTGACAAAGTGGTGACCAAATGGAGATATAATGTATAAAAGAAAGGCGGTGAAAAACTTTGCTCGGGGGAACATATAATCATACTGTAGATGATAAGGGACGGGTCATAATTCCTGTCAAATTCAAAAAGGAGCTCGGGCTGGAGTTTATCATAACCGCCGGATATGACGATACGCTTATGGTCATGTCAAACGCACAGTGGGAAAAGTTTTTGTCGCGGTTTGACAGCGCGCCACCGTCTAAGGTCAGATGGATAAAGCGTTTCTTTTTGGGAAATATGCACGAAGTTACTACTGATAAACAGGGCAGAATGCAGATACCGCTGCAGCTCAGGCAGAAAATAGGCATAGAAACAGAGGCCGTTCTGGTGGGAAACGGCGATATGGTTGAGATTTGGACGCCTGAACGCTGGGATGCGTCACAGAAGATGCTTGACAGTGACAGTATAGTGGCATGCATGGATGAGCTGGTGCTCTGATATGGAGTTTACACATTACAGCGTTATGCTTGAACAGTGTATCGAGGCTCTTGATATCAATCCGGACGGTATATACGTCGACTGTACGCTGGGCGGCGGAGGACATACCGAGCAGATCGCAAAGCGGCTAAAAAGCGGATTTGTCATAGGCATTGACCGGGACGAAGACGCTGTAAGAGCGGCGTCTGAACGGCTTGCCGTATACGGCGATAAGGTGCGCACGGTACACGGTAATTTCTCCGATATCAAACAGATACTTGAGGATATGGGCTTGACACGTGTGAGCGGAATACTGTTTGATCTGGGAGTGTCAAGCTATCAGCTGGATAACGCTCAGCGCGGTTTTTCTTACCGTTTTGACGCTCCGCTTGATATGAGAATGTCACAGACGGATAAACTGACAGCCAGAGATGTCGTGAACGGATACAGCCGACAGGAACTTGTACGGATAATATCCCAATACGGCGAGGAAAAGTATGCGTCAAAAATTGCGTCGAATATATGCAGGCAGCGCGAAAAAAGCCCTATCAATACCACATTTGAACTCAATGATGTTATAAGACGAGCGTTCAAACCTTCTGAACGCTACGGTGAAAAGCATCCGTCAAAACGTACGTTTCAGGCGATACGCATCGAAGTAAACGGAGAGCTTGAAATACTTGAAAAAGCCATACGCGATTCAGTCGATGTACTTGAAAAAGGCGGAAGACTTGCAGTTATGACATTCCATTCGCTTGAGGACAGGATCGTAAAAAATACGTTGCGAGATCTTGCCACGGGATGTACCTGCAATAAAAATATCCCGGTTTGTATATGCAACAGAACGGCGCAGATAAAACTAATAACCCATAAACCGATAACCGCCGGGGAATCAGAACTGCAGCAAAATAACCGTTCAAGACCCGCAAAACTCAGAGCAGCGCAAAAAATCTGAAGGGGAAAAATCTGAAGGGGAAAAGGATAGATGAAAAAAACAAGAAAAAATAAGAGGAAATTGATATCTCCGTTTACATTCTGCATGTCTGTGGTATGTGTTCTGCTGGTGGGATTTGTGCTTAACAGCTATATTTCATTGAACGAGCTTACCCTTCAGTCTCAAAACAAGAAAAAAGAACTTGAGGAGCTTGAAAGCAAGATATCCGTATTGAATGTTCAGATAGACCGCAAGAATTCTCTTGCGAGCATTGAGGAAATGGCAACAGAACAGCTCGGCATGGTGAAACTGGAATCTTTTCGTATACACACGGTAAACCTTGCTGAAAATGATTCTGTCGAGATCTCTCCCGAAAAGGAGAAAAATACATTTTTGGACGGAGTCGTGAACAGCTTCAATATTCTTTATGAATATTTGAACTGACGTGTAATAAATATTATTAGAGCGGGAGGTTCTTTTTTGGAAAAAATTACTCACCCGCTCTTGTTTTAATTAAAACAATTCAGGAAAGACGGCAAGTATATGGCTAAGACACCCACAAAAAAAATGAAAAACAGATCCATGATAGTAATGGGTTTGTTTTTTGCCGCTGTTTGCGTCATAATAGGGTATCTTGTATATTATCAGATAATAAATTATGACGTATACCAGTCAAAGGCGATAGCACAGCAGACGATGAATACAACAATAAACGCCAACCGCGGTACTATCACCGACTGCAACGGCGTAGAACTTGCCGTATCGTCATCTGTCAAGACGGTATATATTTCGCCCAACGATATCGATGACGACGCGCAGGCAAGGGATATCGCCCTGAATCTTTCTGAAATACTGGATGTCGACTATGATACAGTGTATGAGAAGACCCAAAAGAATAACTATTATGAAATAGTAAAGAGAAAAATAGAAAGCGATGTTGTGGACCAAGTACGTCAGTACATTTCCGAAAGCAAGGTCACAAGTATTCACCTTATCGATGATACCAAGAGATATTATCCGTATAATAATCTCGCGTCGCATGTTTTGGGATTTGTAGGTACTGATAATGTCGGGCTTGACGGGATAGAGCTTGTATACAACAGCTATCTTCAGGGTACAAACGGAAAGCTTATAACGGCAAAAAACAATGCGGGTAGCGAACTTCCCGTCGAGTATGAGACATATGTTCCGGCAAAAGACGGAAATGATATAAAGCTTACAATAGATACCACTATACAATACTATCTTGAAAAGCACATCGAGCAGGCAAGAGAGGATTATAAATGCTTGAACGGAGCCGCCGGAATAATAATAGACGTAAATACCGGAGGCATACTGGGTATCACGTCCAAACCCGATTATGATCTGAATAATTATCAGCAGATAACAGACAGCCTGCTGCTGCAGGAGCTGGAGCTGTTTGAAAACGGCGGCGCGCAGGATCAGCAAGAGCAGGACAGTGATACGGATGAAGACGGCAAGGATACTCAGGAGCAGGATTCATCTATGACTCTGAGCGAGAAAAAGACAGAGCTTACAAATCTCATGCGCAGAAATAAGCTGATAGTCGATACATATGAACCCGGCTCGACGTTTAAAATCCTGACAGCTTCAATGGCTGTTGAGGAAAATCTTATAAGTGACAGTGATTCATTTTATTGTCCGGGCTATTATGTTGTAGGCAACAGAAGAATCGCGTGCTGGAAGCACGGCGGTCACGGTTCACAGAACTTTGCGCAGTCGATACAAAATTCATGTAATCCGGCTTTTATGATGATAGGCGCAAAAATAGGCAATACTACATTTAAGAGC
>CALXGU010000148.1 GCA_944387905.1 uncultured Clostridia bacterium | reverse complement strand
GTCTTTTGAAACTCAATTATGAAAAAGTATATTTTTCTATAAAAATTCTGGATGATCTTGATATTATATCTGTTGATATATCAGATGATACCGTTACGGTAAAGTCAGTTTCTGACGGTAAAAAAGTATCTCTGTGTGATTCCGGACTTCTAATGAGCGTTTATGAAAAGGCAGGTGTTGAATTTGGAAATTGAGCTGCAAAAATATAATGAATTGACAGAACTTATCAATGCATCAGATAAGTTCTATGATACTCAGCTTATTGAAACGGCTTATCTGTTTTCAAAAGAGCACCATAAAGGCCAGTACAGACAGTCAGGCGAACCTTATATTTGTCATCCGATAGAGGTTGCAAAAATAATAGTAGGCTTGGGATTTGATAATGACAGTGTTGTCGCATCGCTGCTGCACGATATCGTCGAGGATACCGATGTAACTCTCGACGAGCTTAAATTAAAGTTTGGCTCGGAGATAGCTTCGCTAGTTGACGGCGTTACAAAACTGGGGAAAATCGCGTATTCTTCAAAAGAAGAACAACAGATGGAATATCTGAGAAAAATGTTTTTTGCTATGGCAAACGATATACGGGTCATTGTAATAAAACTTGCTGACAGACTCCATAACATGCGAACTCTGGGTGCGTGTGACAATGATAAGCAGCTGCGTATATCTCTGGAGACGATAGAAATTTTCGCACCGCTTTCTCACCGACTGGGAATGAGAAAACTGAAAATCGAATTAGAGGATACATCTCTTATGTACCTTGATCCTGTCGGTTACGATATGATAAAGCGTAAGCTCGAAAGCACTATTGTAGATAAGAATAAATTTATAAGCAATATATGCGATCAGATAACCGAGCGTCTTAATGAGTACAAACTTAACTTTAAGCTTGAGCACAGAATTAAACATATATTCAGTATTTATAAAAAGATATTTACACAGAATAAGACATTTGAGGAACTGTACGATATTTATGCTTTCAGGATCATCTGTGATAATGTAAATGACTGTTATTATATTCTCGGACTGATGCATGATCTTTACAATCCTATACCCGGAAGATTCAAAGATTATATTTCCACACCAAAACCGAACATGTACCAGTCTCTTCATACCACTGTCATAGGCAAGGACGGTATACCTTTTGAAATCCAGATACGTACCTGGAAAATGCATAAAACAGCGGAATTCGGTATAGCTGCTCATTGGAAATATAAAGACGGCATTTCAAAAAGCAATGTTGAATTTGATTCAAAGCTGACCTGGGTGCGCAATATAATTGAAACTCAGGACGATCTTTCCGGAACAGAAGATCTTCTCAAATCATTGAAAGTTGATCTGTTCAGCGATGAAGTTTTTGTGTTTACACCAAAAGGTGACGTTGTTAACTTGCCTGCGGGCTCGAATGTAATAGATTTTGCGTATGCGATCCACAGTGCAGTCGGCAACAAAATGATTGGAGCGAAAGTAAACGGCAAAATAGTTAATCTTGACTACACGTTGTCAAACGGCGAAATAATAGAAATAATAACAACCTCTTCTGCCAATCACGGTCCATCCAGAAACTGGCTTATGATGGTCAAGACTAACGAAGCGAGGAGCAAAATCAGACAGTGGTTCAAGAAAGAAAGGCGCGAAGAAAATATAAGTGAGGGCGTATCCTCGCTTGAACATGAACTCAAGAGTCTGGGCGTTTCTCTTGATGACCCGCAGACAGATCAGCAGCTGCTAAATGTATGTGAAAACATGCATTTTTCGGATGTGGATGATATGTATGCAGCTATAGGCTACGGCGGCACATCGGCTCAGAAAATAGCCGTGAAAGTTCGCGATGCTCTTATAAGGCTTAAAAATACTGAGGAAATCCGCATAGTACCGCAGCCTAAGAAAAAAGTGAGCGACGGCGGTGTTGCTGTAGAGGGTATAGATAACTGTCTGATAAAATTCGCAAAATGCTGCAATCCTCTGCCCGGAGATTTTATTGTAGGGTATATCACCAAAGGTTATGGCGTGTCTATTCACAATATAAACTGCCCGAACGCCAAACGCGGTCTGGAGCAGAACCCGGAGCGATGGCTTAAAGCCAGCTGGGAAAACAGCGAATCAAAGTATTTTACGGCAACGATTAATATAGAAGCTAAAAATGCTGTTGGCGTTATGGCAAAGGTAGCGTCTGCGCTTGCTGATATGAAAGTCAGCGTACGCAATTTCAATGCCAGAGACAACGGTGATGATACGGCTACCATCTCAGTGGCAATGGACGTAAAAAATGTTGATCATCTTAATTTTATTATATCAAAACTAAGAAAGAACAAGTTGGTAATTGATATAACACGCATTAATCATTAAAGGAGAAGTATGAGACTTATTTGTCAGGTCGTAAAAAATGCGAAGCTGTATAGCGGAGAAAGGCTTATTTCTGATATCGGTAAGGGTATGCTTGTCTATTGCGGATTTTGTAAGGAAGAAAATATAGCCGAACTGGAAAAAGCAATCAAAAAGCTATGCGGACTTCGAATATTTGCCGACGGAAACGGTAAGCTTAATTTATCGTTGACGGATATAGGCGGACAGATGCTGTTCGTATCTAATTTTACACTGTATTCGGATTGCTCGAAGGGATATCGTCCGTCATTTATAAGAAGCGGTGAATTTAATGAGTCACATCGACTTTATAAACATTGTTTAAGCCTGATACAAAACTATGGCATTGACGTAAAGCCCGGTGCATACGGAGAAGATATGCTTATTGAATCTTCCGCAGGCGGACCTATAAACATTATCATTGACAGTGAGGTTTTATAATGCTTAAAGTAAAAAGACTTACAGTCGGCAAAATGCAGAGTAATTGTTATATTGTTTTTGACCCGGACACTCTAAAAGCTGTTATTATAGATCCGGGTGCAGATGCGAACTTGATAATAGAATACTCGCAAAAGCTGAATGTTGATATTTGTCACATAATTTTAACGCACGCACATTTTGATCATATGGGCGCTTCTGATGCATTGATGCAAAAGTTTGGTTGTGATTTGTATGTCTCATGTGATGATTTTCAGCTGCTTAAAGATCCGCACCTCAATCTATCTGATCAGTTTGATTCGTTTATAATTGTTTCGGGCAGTAATATAGTTACCGTCAGTGAAAATACAACAAAATTGATAGGACATGATTTTGAGTTTATATCAACGCCGGGTCATACAAACGGTTCGGTTTGTATAAAGACAGATAATTGTATTTTTACTGGTGATACGCTTTTTTATATGTCAATAGGGAATGACTTTCCTCCTTACGGAAGTATTCAAAAAGAAATATCCTCAATAAAGAACAAACTTTTCACGCTCAAAGGGGATTATGTATGCTATCCGGGTCACGGTGAGCAGACAACGCTTGATTTCGAGCGTAAAAATAATCCGTATCTGGGCGGTGACGGATATGGATATTAAAGTATCAGGGCACGATTATTTATATGATATAACATCCATGTCCTTGTTGTTTTTTCCCGGCCGTAAAGTGAATTATGTCAGTCGCAGCAATGATCCGACACATATTATTTCGCGCCTGACTGTCAAGCAAAACAAATTATTAAGCATAACAAAAATCAAGTATAACGGAAAGTGGTATACTGCTCAGAAGACAGCTGAAACAAGTTGCGACCGAAAAAACCTTGTAAAGCAGACATTTTACAAGGCTTGCTCAAAAGCTACGGGAATAACATCTGAGTGGGGTATTCTGACAGGCATTCGTCCGCTGAGCGTTTACGAGCGTCATTTAAAGACCGACTGTGACCTGTTTTCTGTAATGAAAAATGAGTACTTTCTGTCTGATGAAAAGATACGGCTGTTGTCGGATATTTCATCCAAACAGAAAAGTATTGCTGTTTCATCCGATACAGATGTCAGCGTATATATTTCGATACCATTTTGTCCTGGTAAATGCAGTTACTGCTCTTTTATAAGCGTCAGCGCGGTTAACGCAAATAATCTTCTGGATAAATATCTTGAATGTCTGTATAAAGAAATTCATGATAGATCTGAACTCATACGTAAATACGGTATGAAAGTACGATCATTGTATG
>CALXGU010000147.1 GCA_944387905.1 uncultured Clostridia bacterium | reverse complement strand
CGTACAGGTTTTGTATCTTATGCCAACTGCGGACTGCCATATTATATAGGCGGTAAAATAAAAAGTAAAAGCGCACTTACTCTTCAAACCCCGCAAAGCTTTATGTCGCGTTTCAATATTGATGTGCGTGTGCGGCATGAAGTAATGTCTATAGACAGACATAACAAAAAAGTCACTGTAAAAAATATACAGACAAATGAAGTATTTGAAGAGAGCTATGACAAGCTTGTTTTATCACCCGGCGCCAGTGCGGTGCGGCCCGGACTTGCGGGTATAGACAGCAAAAAAATATATTCTCTTCGAACTGTTGAGGATACTTTCCGTATACGCAAAGCGGCAGTGTCTGCTGATGTCAAAAGCGCGGTTATTATAGGCGGCGGATTTATAGGCGTTGAGATGGCGGAAAATCTCAGCAAACTGGGACTGAACGTAAGCATTGTCGAAAGACAGCCTCAGCTGCTTGTACAGTTTGACGCAGATATGGCAAGCTTTATGCACTCACATATCAGAAGCAAGTCGGTAAATCTTTTACTGGGCAGATCCGTATCTGGCTTTAAAGAAGAGCGAAACGTAATAACAACAGAATTTGAAGACGGCGGTTCGATTTGTGCCGATATGGTAATCCTGTCTATCGGAGTGTCTCCCGAAAGTTATCTTGCGAAAGCTGCGGGACTTGAGACGGGATTCAGAAACAGTATAGCCGTAAATGAGAATATGCAGACTTCCGATCCGGATATCTATGCGGTAGGGGATGCTGTACAGACAATAAATCCTGTCACAGGCGCACCTGCTGTTGTTGCGCTTGCCGGTCCGGCCAATAAACAGGGACGTATTGCCGCGGACAATATATGCGGTTTAAAAACTGTTTATAAAGGATCTGTGGCAGCATCGGTGCTTAAGGTTTTTGATATGACGGCGGCATCGGTGGGTATAAATGAGAGCGCAGCAAAGGCGGCAGGAATCGATTATGAAAAAGTCATTTTGTCTCCGGCGTCTCATGCTTCGTATTATCCGGGCGCCAACGTAATGACATTGAAACTTATTTTCGAAAAAGGAACAGAGCGTATACTGGGGGCGCAGATAGCAGGCTTTGACGGTGTGGATAAGAGGATAGACGTAATATCTACTGCAATGCAGGCGGGAATGAAAGTCACAATGCTCAAAGAGCTGGATCTTGCGTACGCGCCGCCGTATTCCTCGGCAAAGGATCCTGTAAATATGGCAGGCTTTATTGCAGAAAATGTAATAAGCGGAAAGGTAAAACAGTTCTTTTTTGATGATATCTTAAAGCTTGATGACAATGCACAGCTTGTTGATACCAGAACGGATACGGAGTACGCGGATGGTCATGCCGACGGATTCGATATTCATATTCCGGTAGACGATCTGAGACAGCGTATGGATGAGCTTGATATAACACGACCCGTTTATGTCATGTGCCAATCAGGTCTTAGAAGCTATATAGTCTGCCGCATACTCTCTCAGAATGGTTTTGATTGCTATAATTTCGCGGGCGGTTACAGACTTTATTCAAGTATAAAAAATGATCGCTTTGATGAAAAAAGCAGTACATCATGCGGGCTTGAACAGCCTGCGGCTAAAGTAAAATAAAAAACACAGGGCATCTGATTATGCCCTGTATTTTTTTAAATACAGTTGATTATTATTCCAAGACCTGCGCAGATCATTATCATTAAAATAGGTGACATTGACCTTTTTTTGAACTTTTTAAATATAAATCCGACAGCGGCAATAATAATAAAAATAGCCAAAGATTTAAAGTTTGGATCAAAAGAACTTTCAATTGTCTCCAGACCTAATAATGTACTCAGACCCATGATTACCGCGGTGCCCAGAATCAAAGCTACAATGCAAGGTCTTACACCGCTCAGAAACGCCTCTACTCCCGCGTATTTCATCAAATTTTTCAATACCGCGGATATAATGAGAATTATTATAAACGATGGCAGAACGACCCCCAGAGTCGCCACGGCAGATCCGATTATTCCGCCCTGGGAAGAACCTACGAATGTAGCCATATTGACAGCAAGAGGACCTGGAGTTGATTCGGATACCGCGATAAAATTTAAAAACTGCGGTTCCGTCATCCAGTTATTTGAAATGACCGATTCGCGGATTAGCGATATCATTCCGTATCCGCCGCCGAATGATACGGCGCCGATCTTTAAGAATGTCAAAAATAATTTTAGATATATCATGCGCGCCTGCCTTTATCGGCACCTGACAGAAGTTTGATCAGGTATATAAAAACACCTGCAGCGCCGCAGATAAGAATATAAAAAATAGTTGAAAATTTGACAGAAAATATTGAAAAAACTATCATTGCCATAAAGACAAAAACCAAAACAGTAACTTGCAGCAAACTCTTTTTTAAGTCTTTAAGCATTTTGATGCCGGCTGATAAAATAAGATATACAACGCAAACCTGTATTCCGGAAAACGCATATTTTACATATGTAAGACTCAAAAATTTATCCAGAAACAGTGAAATAATGTAAATAATTATAAAAGACGGCAGACAAACTGCTATAGTGGAAAGCAGAGCACCGCCAAAACCAGCGGTTTTATAGCCGATATAAGTAGCGCTGTTTATGGCCACGGGTCCCGGCGTTGATTCTGCGATAGCCGTCATATCCAAAAATTCTTCTTTGCTCAAAACTGAATGCCTGTCAACAAATTCATTTTCCAGCAGAGCTATCATTGCATACCCGCCGCCGAAAGTAAAAGCTCCTATTTTCAAAAAGGTAATAAAAAGTTTAAGCAGCAGGCCTTTGCCATAAAATTTATCTTTCATCAAGGCTCCTGTATTCTTTATCTGAAATCACGCTTACATAAGACGGTCTGATTATCTTTCCGGCATTCTGTATTTCCTCGATCCTATGTGCGCTCCAGCCGGCAATTCTTGCGATTGCGAAAATAGGCGTATACAATTCGCATGGAAGCTCCAGCATCTGATAGATGAGACCGGAGTAAAAATCAACGTTGGCGCTGACGCCTTTATACATTTTTCTTTTGGATGAAATGATCTCCGGCGCCAGTTCGGCTACGGTCTCATACAAAGCATAGTCTTTTTCGAATCCTTTTTCGACCGCCAGATCTTTTGCGCAAGACATAAGTATATCTGCCCTGGGATCAGAAAGAGAGTAAACGGCGTGTCCCATTCCGTAAATAAGCCCGGCTTTGTCGAAGGCCTGTTTATCAAGCAGGCGAGTGAGGTAGTCGGCGATCTGATCACGGTCCTGAGTATCGATATTCTTTTTCATATCCTCGAACATACGTACGACTTTGATGTTAGCGCCTCCGTGTCTTGGCCCTTTAAGCGAACCCAGCGCTGCTGCGATTGTTGAATAAGTATCAGTGCCGGATGAGGTTACGACATGTGTGGTAAAAGTGGAGTTGTTGCCGCCGCCGTGCTCCGCATGCAGAACGAGAGCAAGATGCAAAACCTTGGGTTCGAGAGCCGTGAACTTGCCGTCTTCTCTCAAAAGATGCAGAATATTTTCGGCAGTTGATAAACCCGGTTTTGGCAAATGAATAAATAAACTTTTACCCATATGATAATGCTGATAAGACTGATAGCCATATACCGCCAGGAGCGGGAAAACAGCTATGAGCTGGAGGCACTGCCGAAGTACGTTCGCGACAGAAATGTCATCTGGATTATCATCATATGCATAGAGAGTCAAAACGCTTCGGGACAGTATGTTCATCATATCCTTTCCCGGTGCTTTCAGTATAATATCTCTGACAAACGAGGTGGGAAGGGATCTGAATTTACAGAGTTCTTTTTCAAATCTCTCAAGCTGTACTCTGTTTGGCAGCTGAGAAAAAAGCAATAAATATACAGTTTCTTCAAAGCCCAGACGTTTATCTTTTAAAAATCCCGCAACAATATCTCTGATGTTGATGCCTCTGTAATAAAGTTGACCTTCGCAGGATACTTCGCTGCCGTCAGCCAGTTTTTCTTTGGCTTTTATTTTTGAAATTTCGGTAAGTCCTGTTATTACACCGTTTCCGTTCACGTCACGCAGTCCTCTGTTGACTTTATGATCTACATACATCTGAGGAAC
>CALXGU010000146.1 GCA_944387905.1 uncultured Clostridia bacterium | reverse complement strand
CAAATCAGTCGCCGACAGATTTTTGCCTGTCGCGACGGGTGCGCAGACAAAAGTCATACTCTGTCTTATACGATTTGAGGACATGACGCTGACTGCGGAGGACATCGCAAAGCAGTGCAACATATCCGTACAGGATGTCAGTGATGCGATAGAATTCTGGACAAAAAGCGGGCTTGTGATACGGCGCGGAGCAAGTCTGCTGCTTGTAAACGCCGTTAACGAGCAGGCGCAGATTCTGCCCAGATATAACTCCGATAGTATTTTGGAGCAGAAGACAAATGATAAAAATTTTGCTTATCTGCTGGATGAAATACAGCGGATACTGGGAAAAAGCATCAATCATAACGACGCGTCGGTGGTATTTGCCATGTATGACCATTTGGGCTTTTCCGCTGACCTCATTTTGCAGATAGTAAACTATTGCTTGAGCTGCTCAAAGACAAATTTCCGATATATCGAAAAGGTGGCGCTTGACTGGTATGACCGCGGTATAGACAGTTTCGAAAAAGCAGAGTCGCTTATAAAATCGCTCGAAAAACGCGCGCGTATAGAAACAGCAGTTTCGACATATTTCGGAATAGACAACAGAGCGCTGTCAAAAAAGGAAAAAGAGTATATTTCAAATTGGACGGATACGCTCAATATGTCTGTTCAGATGATAAAGGAAGGCTATGAACGCTGCATAGACAGCAAAGGAAAGCTGTCGTTTGCCTATATAAACGGAATACTGAACGACTGGTTCAAAAAAGGGTATAAAACAGTTGCTGATATAGAGAATGCCGATAATAAAAGCAGCGGTGATGTGGGGAATATCAAGAGCTATAACAGCTCTGAAATAGAAGAGGAAATACTGAAACGTCTGGCGGGTGAATAAAGCTTGGTAAACCAAATATATGAAAAAATTCGCGGCGAATTTGAGCAAAAACGTCGAGAAGCCCAGAAAGCGGCTCAGCAGAGGAAAAAAGAGATATATGCCGCTATTCCCGCATTGGCGGAAATCGACAGGAAAATAAATCTTACGGCAACAGAATATTCAATAAGGATTATAAACGGCGAAGATGTCAAAAATGAAATGGAAGAAGAACTGAGCCGGCTTTCAGACCAGAAAGATAACTGCTTAAAGCAAAACGGATTGTCGAGGGAAGACTTTTTGCCCGTTTACAGCTGTGAGCTATGTAAAGATACCGGGATTTTGGATGGAGAATTTTGTAAATGCTTTAAATCAAGAGTGATCCAGGAAAATTTCAAATCTTCTAATATCGGTAATAATCTTGACTATCAGTCATTTGAAAAATTTGACCTTAAATTTTATCCTGATCAGAAAGAGGGCAGGTATCCGCTTACACCATATGAAAATATGAAACGCAATTACGCTGTATGCAGGAAATTTGCCGATAAGTTTGACGATGCCAAAAAAAGTCTGCTTCTTATAGGGGGTACCGGTCTGGGAAAAACATATTTGTCTACGTGTATTGCCAAACAGCTGCTCACTGAGGGAAAGAGCGTTATTTATATAAGCGCTGTGGATTTTTTCAAGCGCATAGAAAAATCAAGATTTGAGCAAAATGACGGCGAAATTAAAATGTTTGAAAACTGCGATTTGCTGATTATAGACGATTTGGGAACAGAAGCGCCGTCTGCTTATACCATAGCTGTCTTTTCGGATATCCTGGATAAACGCTGGCGCTGTGAGAGAAAACTGATAATCAGTTCAAATAACCGCCTTACTGAATTTGAAAAACTGTACGGACAGCGTGTATTTTCCAGACTCGCAGGAAGTTTTGAATGTCTGCTGTTTTACGGTAAGGATATACGTGTTCAAAAATTTATGAACGGAGAAAGTTAAATCATGAAAAAAATATTTTCTGCTTTTCTTTTGATTTTGATTATATTAAGTATGTTTTCATGCAGTGATGATGTCACCACTGATATCAGTGATGAAGAAGAAATCACAGCACAGCCTGAAAGTGCAGAAATGCTGTCAGAGCAGATCGGCTTTGATGTATCCGCTCCCGCAACCGCAAAAGATGCGGAATATTATATTTTAAATAATGTTATCGCGCAAATAAATTTTTCGTTTAATAATATATTGTATGAATATCGCTCTTCCAAAATATACAGAGGAGAGCAGCTTCATAAAAAGAATTTGGATAACAGTACAAAATCTGAACTTGATATAAACGGACGGGCAACAGTGGAATTATACAGAGATCAGGAGAACGGAACTGTTGCGCAGTGGTATATAAACGGTACTGCTTATTCGCTTTACAGCGTTAAAAATGCAAGCGATGATGCTGTAATAGAGTTATGCGATTTGCTTATCCCATAAAATAATTTTGTCATTTAAAAAATAAAATCAAAAGCACTTGTCTGCATGCTGTCAAGTCATGTATGCTGCAGGTGCTGTTTTTTCGAGGTCAAGATGAATTTTTTTAATTCTTTTAAGAGGCTGACATTATTTGAGACACTGCTGTGGATTGTATCGGTGCTTGCAATATTGCTGTCCGGTTTGACAGGCGCATTTGATCTATTATCACTTTCCGCCTCAATTATAGGAGTCACAGCACTGATATTTGTGGCAAAAGGCGATGTTCTGGGGCAACTTCTGACGATAGTGTTCAGTATACTGTATGCCGTGGCATCATTTAAGCTGAGATATTACGGTGAAATGATAACCTATTTGGCAATGACAGCTCCCATGGCAGCGCTTTCAGCGGTATCATGGCTGAAAAATCCGTATAAGCGCGGAGAAAACGAGGTGCGGATAGTACGGATCTCGAAAAGGAAAATAGCCGTAATGATAGTATTGACTGTTATTGTAACAACAGCATTCTATTTTATCCTAAAAGCATTTTCAAATGCCAGGCTTGCTGTCAGCACGGTGTCTATAACCACAAGCTTTATGGCTTCGTATCTGACTTACAGCCGTTCATATCTGTATGCTCTGGCATACGCCGCAAACGATGTGGTGCTGATAGTGCTGTGGAGTTTAGCGGCAGCATCACAGCCATATTACATATCAATGGTCATTTGTTTTATTATGTTTTTTGCAAACGATATTTACGGTTTTATAAACTGGCGTAGACTGTATAAGCGGCAAAATAAAAATCCGGTTTAATCATTTTTTGAAAATCTGCGCATAATAATTAATATAAGTTTGTCCTCAGGAGGCTTGAAAATGCGCGGATACAGAATTTTGGCGGTTTTGCTTTTGCTGGTGATGATGTTTGTTCCGTATTTTACTGTAATGATTTTCGGCGGTGTCAAGGATACGGTTCCGCATACGTCCGATCCGGAAAAAAATAAGATATTTGATATGGATATAACGCTGTACAGAACAAAAACAGATAAGGTGGAAACTGTAAAATGTTATGAATATATCTGTGCAGTAGTATCAGGCGAAATGCAGGCAAACTACAACGCAGAGGCGCTGAAGGCGCAGACTGTGGCGGCTTTTACATATTTGATAAACAAAATGAATTATGTGCTGGAAAACCCGGACAGTGACATCGGACATAAGGGCGCGTATGTATGCGATGATTATACCCACTGCAAAGCATACCTTGAAAAACAGGATGCGCTGAAAAAATGGGGCGACGAGTGGTATGAAAAATACTATCCCAATATAGAAAATGCAGTAACGGAATCTTTGGGAAAAATAATCACATATGAAGGCTTGCCTATAAACGCCGTATTTCACGCGATATCAAACGGAAAGACCTGCTCAGCGGCGGAAGTATGGGGAACGGATGTGCCGTATCTGCAAAGTGTAGAAAGTTTGGCAGACAAGACAGCAAACGATTATGAAACGACAGCCAGTTTTTCACATGATCAGTTTTCACAAATACTGTACGATGAACTGGGAGTTGTTTTGCCGGATGATTACAGCGGATGGTTAGGAGAGAGCAAGCTGTGTGATTCCGGTATGGTGGATGAGATAACAATAGCGTCAACAGTGTATTCAGGGACTCTTATACGACAGATGTTTTCATTGCGAAGTTCGACGTTTGAAATGTCTGTAACCGATACTGACGTGATTTTTACGGTCCGCGGTTACGGTCATGGTGTCGGAATGAGTCAGTACGGCGCCAACGAAATGGCAAAAAAAGGAAACAGC
>CALXGU010000145.1 GCA_944387905.1 uncultured Clostridia bacterium | reverse complement strand
AAGACGCGATTGCCACAGTAACAATTTCCAAGACAAGAGAGAATATGAATGTTGAAGTCACCGTATCGGAAAAAGGTATGTATTTCCGCGCTGAGCGTACAGATAAAAGCAGCACCGCTTGCGTTGATGAAATAATAGATATTCTTATCAGGCAGATACGCAAAAACAAGACCCGCCTTGAAAAGCGGCTGTATCAAGGCGTTTCAATGAACTTTGACAACGAATATATTGACGAGGACACATATGAGATCATAAAGCGCAAAAAAGTCTATCTCAAACCCATGGATGCCGAAGAAGCTATTCTTGAGATGAATATGCTCGGTCACACATTCTTTATGTTTCTGAACGAAGAAAACGGCAAAATCAGCGTGGCGTACAGAAGACTTGACGGCGACTACGGAATTTTGGAATCTGAAATGCTTTAAGACACAGAAAACAGCCCTGACAATAGTCAGGGCTGTTTTATTTTACTGCGTGCAAGCAGAGATGCCGCAGGAAGCAAAATACCTGCTGCAACCGATACGACAGCGGCTGCAGATATCAGATTTGAATACAGCCATAGCGCAGCCGCTGCGGCAAACATGGCAAGCATTATAAATACAATATATTTCCTACCCCATATATCAACCGCTGCCTTGATGCCGACAGCGGCCTTTATTGCGTTCAGTATAAAAAACGCACACACTCCCATAACCTCAAAGCTGTTCAGAAAAGATGATATGAATGTTGATCTCCACAATGTGAGCCACGGCATATCGGACATATAGAATACCTCTTTTGACAGTACTGATATTGCCAAGACCGTCATCGCGGCGCCGTATATGTGTGTAATACTTCCTATTTTCAAAAGCATCGACGGTCTGCCCTTGTGAAGAGGCAGAACCAATATAATATCACAAACGGAAAATGCAGTTAAAAGAAGCAGCGCATTCGGCTGTATCTTGCCTAAATCAGGCATTGAAAAATCAGTGCGCAGCAGGCATAAAAAAATCAAAACAGCTAAAACCACCGCTGCCGCAAGTCCCATTATAAATGAAACATATACAGTACAGTCTCTTTTGGTCATTCCGAAACATACCGCAAAAATACCTGTAAGCAGAAGTATAAGAGGATAAAATTTTTCATTCATGACTTGACTTTTTATAATAAGCGATGTGCTGAGCGTTATCGACACAGAAGCTGATATCACTGCGTAAATACCTGTCAATGCACCAATAGGCTTATTTACTCTGTAATCTATCCCGCCCTTTGACAGCATATATCCGCAGAATGCAAAAAACAATATCGATAATACAAGCGATACAAGACTTGTTGTCAGATTGACACTGTACAGTATATACACGGACATACCACCGGCACAAACGCAAAAAGCAGGTCCGGATTCAGTTATTTTATGCATTATTTGCCTCCAGATACGGTGTCTGTTCTGCAGATACCGTTATTTTCGTGCTTCCCTTAAGATACTGAGTGACCCTGGGCGATGGCAGATGATTATCAGAACAGTATCTGCTTAGCTTTTTTGCCATAGTAAGACTCCTTGCACGTGAATTTTCGTCATCTTTATTCTTACTGAGTACATCCTGCGCCATTCCTTGCGCATATACTGTTACGGCTCTGAGATTGATATTATCCTGCATGAAATAGTCACTTACCTCTTGTCTGCCCTTCGCGTTTTCGCCGATAATATAAAGCTGATTGCAGTCAGTATAAAGAATATTAGCGCTGCGCTTCTGAGCGTCTTCAAACGCGCTGTCGATAGTATCGCCTTTACCGTTGACGTACACACTTCCGCTGCCGAAATCATTGTCTGCAGACGGGACACATATCTCACAGCAAACAAGCCAGCTTTGACCGTCATAATCTATCGCTATACCGCTTACTATGTCATAATCCGATACTTCCTTATAGCTTCCCAGACTTGCAAATACTACAGCAAGAACGGCAGCGGCAGCCAATGCTGCTCTGTTTATAACCCTCATACCCTGCCCTGCCTTTTTAAATTTTCGCTGAATTTTTTCTGACGGTAGTTCATTTTATAAATCGGAGCACGCAAAAACGTATCGTTTTTACCGTCCTTAGACAGCGGAGAACTGACATACATTATTGGCACGCCAAGAGACGTCATACTGTAAAGCAACGCCAAAAAAAGCGTAAAACCCATAAGAACGCCCGCAAAGCCCGCGCATGCTCCAAGCAATATAAGCGCAGCTCTCACATAAAAAACCGTTCCTTTTAAATCGTAGACCATAAGCCCCATAACGCCAGAAAAAGCGACTACGATCACCATCGGCGCCGATACAAGTTTCGCTTCCACCGCAGACTGTCCGAGTATTATAGCCCCCACAACATTCAGCGCAAGACCTATACTGGACGGCATTCTCGCGCCCGTTTCCCGCAGCACCTCAAATACCGCAAAAAGCAATACTATTTCCATAACAGACGTCAGAGGCACTCCGTTTTGAGAAACGCTTATGCTGTAAAGCCACTCAGGCGGCAATAGTGACTGATGATGCATTATTGCAGCTATATACGCAGCAGGGAGTAAAAACGAAATATAAAATCCAAGCAGACGCAGTATTCTTCCGATATTGGCATAATAGCAGTTTATATAATAGTCGTCCGGAGTCTGGAAATTCTCAATAAATAGATGCGGCAAAGTTATAGCTGTAGGCGAGCCGTTTAAAATAATCCCTATCCTGCCCTCCATTAGCTTTGCGGCAAACACATCCGGTCGGCTGGTTTTGCCGTAAGTCTTAACAAAAGAGCTTTTGTTGTCACGTATTATTTCTGCTATATAATTGGTATCGCCTATATAATCGGTATCGATAAGAGAAAGCCGCCTTTTCAATTCATCTACAAGCTCATTGCGCACTATCCCGTCTATATAACATACACAAAATTTTGAATTACTCTGCGTTCCCGCCTGCATAAACTCATTTTTCAGGTTATTGCTCATTATTTTTCGTTTGACAAGCGAAAGATTTGTCATTATATTTTCATTAAAGCCCTCTGCGGGACCGGTTATGGTCATTTCACTTTCCGGCGCTTCAACACCGCGCTGTGCCATACCTTTAGTATCTATCGTTATGACCCGCGTATTGCCGGATACGATTACGGCGCAATCACCGGACGCGACACTGATTATAGCCGCGTCGGGATCGGGCTGAAGCTGGGTACTGTGGGCAAATATACCCTCTTTTTCAACGCTGTCTATACTGTCATCTGTCAAGTGTATCTTAGACAGCGGCGATATTATATCACGGTCCACTACATCATTGCTTACCATGCAGTTGACTACGGCTATCGCTATTTTGAGATCCGGATCATGCTCATTTTTTATATGCTTTATAACAAATGTATCGTCTCTGTCAAATGCGTCTTTGAACAGCTGCACATTCTTTTCAAAACTATCAAAAAACTTCAATTAAAAGCCTCCGTATGTTTTTTATTATTATTGCCTTTAATCTTAAAAAAACACATTAGGCTATAGACTTTTTAATATTTATACGATAATATTATTTTAAGAAGAATTTTATTATTGTGAGGTGTGAATATGATCAAAGTAACAGTATGGAATGAATTTGAACATGAAAAGAAAATTCCTCTTGTCGCTTCTATATATCCTGACGGTATACACAACGCTATAAAAGAATTTTTGGATGTCTATGACGATATCGAAGTTAAAACAACTACTCTCGACCAAGATAACTGCGGAATAAGTCAGCAACTTCTGGATGATACCGATGTCCTTATCTGGTGGGGACACTGCGCTCATGATAAAGTATCTGATCAAGCAGCAGAGCTTGTCCAAAAAGCAGTACTATCCGGTATGGGATTTATTGCTCTTCACTCTGCTCATTTTTCAAAACCGTTCAGACGACTGATGGGGACATCATGCAATCTCGGCTGGCGTGAAGACGGAGACAAGGAGCGAATTTGGACTATAAAACCAAGCCACCCGATAGCTGCCGGTATAAACAGATATTTTGAACTGGAGCATGAGGAAACTTACTCGGAACCGTTTGATATCCCGGAACCTGATGAACTCATATTCGGCGGATGGTATGAAGGAGGAGAAATCTTCAGGGCGGGCTGCTGCTTTTACAGAGGCAGCGGAAAAATTTTTTATTTTCAGCCCGGACATGAAAGCTTTCCGATATACAAAGACAAAAACGTGCAGAAAGTAATCACAAACGCGGTATACTGGGCGGCGCCTG
>CALXGU010000144.1 GCA_944387905.1 uncultured Clostridia bacterium | reverse complement strand
ATACGCAAGGGTCTTATCGAGGAGCCGTATGAGGTAGTCGAGGGCATAGACCGTCAGGATAACGCGATAATGTGCGAGGAGCTGGGCGATCTTCTGATGCAGGTGGTTTTCCATGCGGCTATAGCAAAAGACGAGCGGGCATTCGATATGGGCGATATATGCACGGGCGTATGCAAAAAACTGATTTACCGTCATCCTCATGTTTTCGCTGACGTAAGCGTGTCAGACTCGCAGGAAGTTTTAAAAAACTGGGATGAACTCAAAAAGAAAGAAAAAGGACAAAAGTCACAGGCTGATGTTTTGGAATCTGTTTCGCGTGCGCTGCCGTCGCTGATGCGTGCGCAAAAACTGTCGAAAAAATCAAAAGAACAGTTAGAATCGGATCGCATATGTGATGAAATGATATCAGAAATAAATATTCTCAGAAAAACTGCTGACAGCACCGCGATGGGAAAGCTGCTGTTCAACGCGGCAAGGCTCGGAAATTCTCAAGATTGGGATCTTGAAAACATATTATATGATGAAAACGAAGAATTTTGCCGTAAAAATGCAAAAAACGTTTGAAAATACGTATTTTTTTTGAAATACGTATTGCAAAAATCAAATTAATTTGAGATAATAACAGTATAAAGTTCCGAAAGGAAACATTTTAGGAGGTATAATACGAATGAACAAAGCAGAGCTTATCGCTGCTGTTGCAGCAAATGCAGAGGTATCACAGAAAGTTGCCGCAAAGGCAGTCGCAGCAATAATGGACGAAATCAAAGATGCTCTTAAAAAGGGCGACAAGGTACAGCTTGTAGGGTTTGGCTCATTTGAAGTAAAGAATAAACCCGAGAGAAAAGGTAAGAACCCCAGAACAGGCGAAGCGATAACAATAAAGGCTTCCAAAGCTCCGGTATTTAAGGCCGGACAGGCTTTCAAAGACTATATTGCTTAAGCTTTTATTTTGCCGCAGGGCTGAATGTCCTGCGGCATTTTTTCGGAGATAAACAAATGCGACTTGATAAATATTTAAAGGTATCGCGGCTGATAAAACGCAGAACAGTTGCGCAGGAAGCCTGCGACGGTGGCCGCGTCAGTGTGAACGGCAGACCCGCAAAGCCGTCTCACGACATAAAAGAGGGAGATGTCATAGAGATTTCCTTCGGCTCAAAAAAAACGAAAGCCAAAGTCTGCAAGGTCTGTGATTATATAAAAGCCGAACAGGCTGATACGATGTATACGATATTGGACTGATGGCATATCGCGTTAATGCTGCATCTGCACGTCAAAAATCCCATACAAGGTTTTTGATGTGTTTTTGTTTATGCGCGATTGACTTTAAGAGAGCTGTGTGGTATAATCCGGATTATACTGGGAATAAATTTGATTTTTGGAGTAATATATGAAAATTCGGTATGTTGTATTGATGTCATTTCTGTTGTGTGTTTGCATGTTTGGCTCATGCACTGTGAGAAAAGCTAAAAATGAGGGCTATGTGCTGTATCGCTCATCACCTGTGGGTGTGGAAATAGAGTACCCGGATTTTTGGGAAATGGCAGAGGACAAGGCGGATAAGACTGTCGCTTTTGTTACTCCCAGTGAGGGGTATTCTGATACCTACCGTGATAACGTATCGATATGTTCATATAAGCTTGATGATAAAGAAGAGATGGCTTTCGATAATTTTGTGATAGATTATATAGATCAGCTTCCGTCTACTATCTCGGGATATACGCTGATATCGGAGGGAAACTATCCGGTATCCGAGTATACAGACAGTTACCGTATAGTATATGAGGGCAGTACCGAGGAGGGGCAGCTGCGTCTGCAGCAGACATTTATCAATAACGGTAATTATGTATATATTTACTCTTTTATAGCAGAGCCGAAAAGCTATGACTATTTCAATACCAATTCGGAACTGATGCTGACTACTTTCAAGGCGCTGCTTAAATGACGGATATAGACATAAAAGCTCTGCTTTCAAGGCATGATATACATTTAAACAAATCACTGGGACAGAATTTTCTGAAAAAAACGGATATAATAGAAAATATAGCAAACAACGCGTCAGGCGGGAAATATGCGCTTGAGATAGGCGCCGGACCGGGCATATTGACGCGTATGCTGTGTCAGCGTTTTGAACGCGTGGTTACAGTGGAGATAGACCGATATCTGCGTCCTGTCCTGGAGGATGTGCTGGGCGGATGTGAAAATCACATCATGATTTATCAGGATTTTCTTAAAACAGATATCAAAAAACTGATTTCTGATAATTTTGGGGATGCTCCCGTTACGGTCGTGGGTAATCTGCCGTACAGTATAACCGGCCGGATCATAATAAAACTGTTAAAAAACAATGACTCTTTTGATAAAGCCGTTTTAATGGTCCAAAAAGAGGCGGCTGATAAGCTGACGGCGCATCCGTCGACAAAAATTTACCGTGCGGTAAGCGTGCTGACTCAGTATTGCTGTGATATCACACGTTTGTTTGATGTCACGCCGGATTGCTTTGTTCCGGCGCCTAACGTCACAAGCTCTGTGATAATGCTCGGATTTAAAAAGCAGCTTGCGCTGTGCGCAGAAAAATTTGACGGATTTGAAAACTTTATAAATACTGTGTTCTCGCGCCGACGCAAGTTTTTGGTTTCAGCTTTTCAAAATGATGAACAAAAAGAAAAAGCGATATTTTATCTCAAAAGAATGGGATTGTCTGAAAATACAAGGGGTGAGCAGCTTGATAGCCAATGTCTGGCATCACTGTATGAATTTGTATTTGTTAACAAAAATGAAATTATTTCAAATTAATCTTGCATTTTACAAAAATGTTAATTATAATTATTTTGGAATAAAAATTATATAACATATAAGGAGAACATCACAATGACAACAAATAAGACAGTTCTTGCATGGATCGATGAGATCAAGGATCTTGTAAAACCGGACAACGTTGTCTGGATCGACGGCAGCGATAAACAGCGCGATGAGCTGAGGGCAACTGCAGTCAGCACAGGCGAGCTGGAAAAACTGAATGAAGAAAAACTTCCGGGCTGCTATCTTCACAGAACAAAGCAAAACGATGTCGCGCGCGTTGAAGACAGGACATTTATCTGCTCAAGAGAAAAAGAAAACGCAGGACCTACCAATAACTGGTATGATCCTAAGGAAATGTATAAAATGCTCTATGATATAGCAAGAGACAGCTATAAGGGCAAGACAATGTATATCATCCCGTTCTCAATGGGACCTATCGGCTCTCCGCTGGCGAAAATAGGTATTGAGATAACAGATTCGATTTATGTTGTTCTCAATATGCTGATCATGACAAGAGTCGACCTTAAAGTTATGGATGTGCTGGGCGACAGCAACGATTGGGTACGCTGCTTCCATTCAAGGTGCGATATAGATCCCGAAAAGAGATATATCTGCCAGTTCCCGGAGGATAATACCATAATTTCAGTGAATTCCGGCTACGGCGGAAATGTTCTTCTGGGCAAAAAGTGCTTTGCTCTGCGTATTGCATCATACCAGGGCTGGAAAGAGGGCTGGATGGCGGAGCATATGCTCATACTCGGTATAGAGAATCCTCAGGGAGAGGTAAAATACGTTGCGGCAGCGTTTCCGTCTGCATGCGGCAAGACCAACCTCGCAATGATGATACCGCCCAAGTATCTTCGCGACAAGGGCTATAAAGTCTGGACTGTCGGCGACGATATCGCATGGATGAGAATAGGCAAAGACGGACGTCTTTACGCTATAAACCCCGAAAACGGATTTTTCGGAGTTGCTCCCGGTACAAATGAAAAATCTAATTACAACGCTCTTGCCTCGACAAAGAAGAATACAATATTTACAAATGTTGCGCATGATTTGAGCGACAATACGGTATGGTGGGAAGGCCTGAACAAGGATCTGCCGACAAACGCTGTGGACTGGAAAGGCAATAAGTGGGATGCCTCCAAATTTGACAAGGCCGACAAATCGACATACGCGGCTCATCCCAATTCCAGATTTACCGCTCCCGCTGTCAATTGCCCCTGTATTTCAGAGGAATTTGACAAGGGCGATGGTGTACCGATATCCGCAATTATATTCGGCGGCCGCCGCGCGAAGTGCGCTCCGTTGGTATATCAGTCAAAGAGCTGGGAAAACGGTGTGTTTATAGGTTCTGCGATGGCGTCTGAGACAACAGCTGCCGCTGCAGGAGCTGTAGGCGTTGTACGCCGTGACCCGATGGCTATGCTTCCGTTCTGCGGATACCATATGGGCGACTATTTTGCGCATTGGCTTGAAATGGGCAAAAAGCTGGGT
>CALXGU010000143.1 GCA_944387905.1 uncultured Clostridia bacterium | reverse complement strand
CCTGGCGATTTTTGCATTCCAGCGAAACTGGAACGCGACTTCATCTTCATATATATATACTGAAACAATAAAAACATTGCCAACCGCATTGAGCCAGATAACATCAACAGGCTCTGTTGCCCGTGCAGGAGAGGCATATGCAGCATCTGTTCTAATGCTTATTCCTCCTATAATATTCTTTATAATTGCACAGAGCAGTACGGTTAAGACCATGGCTCATGCTGGTATCAAGGGTTAAGGAGGTAGAAATCGTGAAAACAACATTGAAAAAGATAACTGTCTTTGTGTTGGTAGCTGTATTGCTGATTGCGGTTACCGCTCCGGCCCTTGCATACATTCCGTATAATACGTATATTTACAACTTTTATGGCGAAACCGTCGGCAGTCCTTCCGGCTATGTTCCGGAAAAAATATATCTTGCCGAGGACCTTGGAATAAGCTCTATACATAATCCAAATGATATATATGTAAGCGATGACAATGAGATATATTTTTTGGATTTGGGTGGCGAAAACACACGCGGTCGCTTATGTATTTTTGACGAGAATTTTAAGTTAATAAAAGAGTTTAAGAGCCTGACTGATATAGATGGATCTGTATATTATATGACCAATCCGTGCGGTGTTACAGTCGACAAAGATGGATATATATATATATGTGATACAAATAATGCTGCTGTTTTGAAAATCAACAAAGATGGACAGATTATTCTAAAGTATGAACAGCCGGGTGATGACGTATTTGATGAGTCATATACCTATCAGCCTTATAAAATAGCGATTGGTATAAACGGCGCAGCTTATGTTATTTCCCGTGGTTGTCTGGATGGTATATTAGAGTTTGATGTAGATGGAAATTTTGTACGATTTTTCGGAGCACCTAAAGTACAGCTTTCTGTTACAGACTATATTAACATCTTCTTCCGCCAGATCTACCGTACTTTCGGAGGCGCGTCAGTAGATGAAGTATTTGCAACATATGTCCCAACAGAATTTGAAAATCTAGAAATCGATGAAAACGGATTTATCTTTTCAACGGTTATTGCAAATGAATCATCTACAAATGAAGTGTCAAAACTTAATTTTACCGGTTCAAACGTTTTAAGTCCTACAACAAAGAGTACTAAAAAAGTATCTGATTCTCTTTCGTCGAATTACGGAGATCTAGAAGTGCTTCCGGATAGTAATAACAACTTTGTTGATATAGTTGTTGATGATGACGGATTTTTCTCTATTCTTGATACAAAGCTTTCGAAAATATTTGAATATGATGCCGAAGGTAATTTGATATTTCAATACGGCGGAGCAGGGCAACAGGTTGGAACATTAGTGCAGGCTACAGCAATGACAAAGCTGGGCAAAAAGACACTTGTAACCGATAAAACTGCTTGCAGTATTACGGTATATGATTTATCTGATTATGGAAGATCCCTTCATGATGCAGTTGTTCTTTATAATAAAGGTCTTTATAATGAAGCTGAGCCGCTCTGGCGTGAGGTGTTGAGATATAATTCTAATTCTGATATAGCTCATGTCGGAATAGGTAAAGTTTATTATATGAACGGTCAATATAAAGAAGCTATGGATGAATTTAAACTTGCAAATGACCGTGAAAATTATTCTCGCTCATTTGAGCTTTACAGAAAAGAACAAATAAGAGCAAGTTTCGGATTGTTTATGACAATCATCGTCATATTGATAGTTCTTGCTTTCCTTTGGAGAATTTTTGGTAAAAAAATAAAACAAAGCATCAAAGAGAAAAAAGAGGGAGGTACGCAGATAAATGGATAAAGCGTTTTCATTTAGAGGTACAATCAATCCGCTTAAAATTATCAATCATCCCATTGATACTGTAGAATCTCTTAAAGAAAAGAAAAATGGTTCTATCTTTTATGCTACTATTCTTTTGGCATTGTTTACATTATCGGAAATAATGCTTGATGTATTGAAAGGTTTTATACAAAATACATCGCGAATACAAGACTTTAATATAATAATGGTTCTTGCACGATCATTGTTTATGGTACTGCTTTTCGTTATAACTAACTGGGGGCTGTGCACACTGTTAAACGGCGAAGGTCGAATTATTGATATATACATCTCGACATGCTATTGTTTGATCCCGCTGATAATCGCAAGGTTTTTCGAGACGATTGCATCAAACTTTTTAACAGCTGATGAGTATGTATTCGTGGACATGATAGTACTTTGTCTCAATATTTGGTTTGTTTGCCTGATCTTGTTTTCACTTAAGACCATACATAATTATTCCTTAGGATGGATGATCTTAAACGCAATAGTTACTTTGATTGGTATGGCGATAGTATTTTTCATATTATTTTTGTTTATTGTATTGATGCAGCAATTGTATATATTTATTGCTACATTGATAACAGAATTGATGATGAGATAGAAAGGGGAGTATTGATAAATGAAATTTAAAAAAGTATTAACTTTGATACTGGCAATCTTGATTACACTTTCAATGCTCTCAGTATTTTCTGTGGCGGAAGAAGAGGAAACGTCGGAAGATTTATCGGCTTCTGACAGTACTACAGACAGTGATACAGAAATAACCGACACTAATGATAACACAACTACCACTACTGGTGAAGAGCAAAAAAATGAATTCGGTGAAATAATAGCTACAAATATGACCGGAGATGGTACTACCGGAAATGTCGCAGATCTTGCACAATTTACATTAGCGTCTGAAAATGAAAATCTTGCATTTTATATCAATGATATCAATGGATTTTTTGCACTGTATAATAAAAAAGACGGTTCTATTTGGTATTCCAATCCTCTTGATTGGGAAAAAGATACAGTTGCGCAGGCTGCAAATAAAGAGCAGCTCCAGTCACAGCTTATAGTGACATATCTAAACTCAAGTTATGATATCATAACAGTAGCGTCGCTTCAGGCACATATAGTATCGGAGCACAAAGATAATCAGCAGATACTGACATATGTATTTAGTGGCGCAACGAGAAACTTTTCTATTCCGGTCAAGTATGAATTGAAAGATGATTATCTTGATGTTCAGGTGATTGTTGAAGATATTGAGGAGAATTCTGATGCAAGAATAACTCAGATAACATTGCTTCCGTTTTTGGGCTGCGGTGGTCTTATAGACAATGGTTATGCTCTCATTCCGGATGGCAGCGGTTCTTTAATGACATTTAATAAAGTCTGCAAAAACTTATCGCAGTATACCGGATATATTTATAACCGTGATAATACAGCATCATCAAATAATGTTTCCTATGTTGATCTCAATGAGACTATAAGTATGCCTGTATACGGTGTGAGTAAAAATGGAGCGGGATATCTTTCAATTATAACTGAAGGAGCCGGCACCGGAGCAATAAAATGCAACGTAAGTAAAATGTTCAACTCTTATAACAGTGTGTCTTCCCATTTTATAATCCGTGATACACAGACAAGAGTAAATGCCACTGGTACAACCGGTGCAGGTGTGTACTATGCTGATAATACCTGCGGAAACATTTCATTAAGAGTTTATCCTTTGGATAAAGAAAATTCAGATTATGTAGGAATGGCTCAGTGTTATAGAAATTATCTTATAAAAGAAGAGGGCTTATCTCCTATAGATTCAACCAGCACATATGCCAATTCGCTAAATATAAATTTATTCTGTGCTGTTAAATCCCCGATGCACTTTTTGGGGATACCGTATACCGGAGTTAAAAAGCTGACATCGTTTAGTGATGTAAAAGATATAATTGACGAAGTAAAAGCAAAAGGAATAAATAATCTTGTGATAACTTTGTCCGGCTGGAACTCAGGGGGGATGGAATCAGCTATAGATACTAAATTTAGTCCTGAATCCAAAGTCGGAGGGATGAACGGAGCTAAAGAATTGATAGCCTATGCTGAGGAGCAAGGTGTTTACCTTATGTTTGATAATGATGTTCAGGCGTTCTATTCAGGTTCTTCACAGGTAAAGAAATTTAAGCATACTGCATATTCATTGTCTGGTACACCGGTAACTGTTTATCCTTTTTCCAAATCTCTTAACAGGTCAGTAATAAGCGATAAATTTTATCATTTAATCCATCCAAACTACATGATTCAATTTGCAAATGAGTTTGTTGACAACGCGATGAATATCGGAATACATAATTTTTCATTTAATTCAGCAGGCGTAGATCCGTATGCAGCGTATAACGATGATTCTATGCTGACGAGAGATAAATCTGTTGAGCTTGTGAAAGAACTATTTAAGAACGTTGCCGATAAAGCAGATGGAATAGTAAGCACAAAAGTTGGAAATTCATTTGTTTTTGGCAGTGTTGATAATATT
>CALXGU010000142.1 GCA_944387905.1 uncultured Clostridia bacterium | reverse complement strand
TTAGCAGTCGTTTCCAACTGTTGTCCCCCTCTGAAAGGCAGGTTCCTCACGCGTTACTCACCCGTCCGCCACTAAGCTTTCGCAACTTCCGTCCGAAAACTTCTGTCGCTTGGCTCCGTTCGACTTGCATGTGTTAAGCACGCCGCCAGCGTTCGTCCTGAGCCAGGATCAAACTCTCTATAAAAATATTTTTCTTTTTATTTTCTGTTCTTTCCCGGACTCTTGACATTACCAGCTTCTGCTTTGTTGTCAATTGTCCTTCTTTTACAATTAACGGGTCCTTTTTTGATGCTGTTTAATTTTCAATGTTCATTCGCGCCAGCTTCCTTTTCGGCGCTCCACCCCCCCTTTTGGGGTGCCTGTCTATAATATCACACCCTTTCTCCTTTGTCAACACCTTTTTGCTATCTTTTTATCCTTTTTTATATATCAATTGTTTTCTTCAGAAATATAACTGCCTCCGAAATTTTCTGCACACAACTGTTTCAACTGTTCTTTATAATCGCCTTCGATCAAAAAATATGATATGCCGTCTTTTTCCATATCGTTATATGTTCCCGGGGTCTCATAACATTCAATTTGATCTCCGTTTGTTATTAATTGAAATACAGAAGTATTATACAAAATATCTTTTAGAGTTACGTTTGTATCAACATTTTCACTCAGGATTTTATATATATCGTTAATTTTGGTGGCATACTTTATATTAAGTTTTTGTTCAAAAAGAGCTTTGAAAAACTTCTGCTGACTCTGCGTGCGAGTAACATCTCCGTAAACATAAGAACGATATCTGCAGTACTGCTCTGCCTGATCACCATTAAGTACCTGAAGTCCTTTTTTCAAATCAATGTACAGGTCCTGAACAGGATCGGAATATTTCATGTTTTGCTCAACTTCATATTCTACGCCGCCCAGACAGTCCACTATTTCCGCCAGAGTGCCGGGCTGTATCATTGCGTAATAATTAATTTCAATTTCTGTAAGTTCCTTTATCTTTTCAAACAGTAAATCCAAGCCACCAAGAGAATAGCACGCATTTATCTTATAATTCCTGCCGTTTACCTTGACGCGTGTATCACGAGGTATCGAAAGCATTTTTATCTTTTTATTTTCTTTGTCGACATTCACAATCATAATGGCGTCAGTATTATAGCCCTCGGCATCCGTGCCTATCAGCAAAGCATTGAATGATTTATCATCAGCGGTGGTTATATTGCTTATAGCATTGTTTTTCTTTATTCCCGAATCAAACAGCGGAGCAGTCATCATTTCATTGACTTTGAAAGCAACGGCTCCGACTGCGCACACAACAAGCAGCGACATTATAATTATAAGTGCCAGCCGGCGTTTTTTCAATTTAGACATTTCAATTTCCTCCGAAGTTATTATGCTCTGTCTTCATAAATTAAACACGGTTTATCACTTTTTTACGCAAATCGAAATAAAAAATAATACACAATATTATAGAAACCGATTCTGCGATGGGAAAAGCCCACCATACAGCGTTTACATTGCCTGTTAAAGACAGTAGAAATGCAACCGGAAGAATCACTATTATCTGACGCGCTATTGAAACAAACATCGAACGAAAAGCATGTCCCAAAGCCTGAAATACAGACGACAGCACGATGCTGATACCTGCCAAAACAAAATGCAAACTTATTATTCTGAGAGCGGTTATGCCCATATTCATCAAGCCCTCGGAGGCGTTGAATATCATAAGTATCTGCCTTGGCAATAACTGCATTATAAGCATACCTACGATCATTATACACAAAGCATATATACAAGCGTATCGTATCGCTTTTATTATCCTGTCACGTTTACCAGCACCGTAGTTGTAGCTTATTATCGGCACCATTCCGTTATTCAGACCGAACACCGGCATAAATACAAAACTCTGCAGTTTAAAATAAACTCCGAAAACTGTCGCAGCCGTCTCAGTAAATCTTATCAAGATCTTATTCATGAAAAAGACCATGACAGAACCTATTGACTGCATTATGATAGACGGAAGTGCGACGGCATATATATCACGAATAGCTCTGCCGCTGGGTCTTATTTTTTTGATGCTTACTCTGAGCTCTTTATTGAATTTATGATGAAAAAACATAGTCAAGAACATAGCACAGATCTGGCCTATTACGGTTGCGACAGCTGCTCCTGCCACTCCCATTTTAGGAGCGCCAAAATAACCGAATATAAATATCGGATCGAGTATTATATTAATAATTGCTCCCAGTCCTTGGCAGTACATTATGAACATCGTTTTTCCTGTCGACTGCATAAATCTTTCAAACATGACCTGAAAAAACATACCGAACGAAAAGCACATGCATATAGAAAGATACTCCACACCGCCGTCGATTATAGGCTGTATATTTGTCTGTATCTCAAAAAACGGTTTGACAACAGTCAGGCCTAAAATCAAAAACACGATATAGCTGCACGCCGCAAGAAATAGTCCGTTATTTGCAATTTTGTTAGCGCCTTCAAAATCCTTTGCACCGAGTCTTCTTGAAGTCAAAGCATTAACGCCGACTCCTGTTCCTATTGCGACTGCTATCATAAGACTCTGCGCAGGGAAAGCAAGAGAAACAGCTGTAAGTGAATCTTCGCTGACCCATGATACAAATATACTGTCTACAATATTATACAATGCCTGCACAAACATAGATGCCATCATTGGCAGTGACATTGTTAAAAGCAGTTTGTTTACCGGCATCACGCCCATTTTATTTTCTCTTATTACATTTTCAGACAAAAAATACGCTCCAATCATAAAAAAATCGCATTTTATATTATATCAATTTAACACAGAATTGTCAATCAATTAAAAAGGCAAAAAAGCATATTGACAAAAGTTTAAAAATATCATATACTTATCAACGCACGGAGAGATGGCTGAGCTGGTCGAAGGCGCACGATTGGAAATCGTGTAGGCGTTGATAGCGTCTCAGGGGTTCGAATCCCCTTCTCTCCGCCATAACTGGTCTAAGTGCATTTGCGCTTAGACTTTTTTATTTGTAATAATGTCTTGAATTTATATCTGCTGTTTTCAGTAACTGTATATGCAAATTTATCGGTACTACTTTAAGACGCGCAGCATAATCGGAAGTTCAACGGTAAAAATAATCATATATTTGTTTTTAAAAAGGTGAGCATATTGAAATCGGTATGGTATGATTATATAAAACCGCTCTCGTTTCCGGCACTCGACAGCAATAAGAGAACAGATGTATTGATAATCGGCGGAGGAATTGCAGGCATACTCTGCGCATATTTTTTGCATAAGGCAAATATAGACTATATTCTTGCCGAAGCAGATACTATCTGCGCAATGACTACACAGAATACTACTGCGAAAATAACCGCCCAGCACGGTTTTGTTTACAGTGGCCTTATTAAGCATATGGGAGCTGAAAAAGCCGGAAAATATCTCCAGGCAAATACAGAAGCAGTAGAAATGTATCGTCATTTATGCAAAAATATCGACTGCGATTTTGAAAACAAAATCAACGGCGTATACTCTGTAAATGATAAAGATATCATATCAAGAGAACTCTCTGCTCTCAAGCAACTGAATTTCAGCGCACAGTACGATGAAAAGCCTGACATACCGCTGAAAACTCAAGGCGCCGTAGTATTTCCTGACCAGGCCCAGTTCAATCCGATGAAATTTATTTTCTCAATAGCCTCAGGCCTGAATATTTTTGAGCACACCAGAATAGTTTCGGTCTCGGCAAACACCGCTTATACAGATTCTCACACGATAACCGCAAAAAAGATAATCATTGCAACGCATTTTCCTTTTATAAACCGTCACGGCAGCTATTTTTTAAAAATGTATCAGCAGCGATCATATGTAATAGCATATGAAAACGCTCCTGACATAAACGGCATGTATATTGACGGTTCAGGCAACGGTCTGTCCTTCAGAAACTATAAGGATCTGCTGCTTATAGGCGGAGGCGGACACAGAACCGGAATGCAAGGCAAAAACTGGTGCGCTGCCGAAGATTTTGCGCGAAAGCATTTGCCTCAGGCGTCAGAAAAGTACCGCTGGTCAACTCAGGACTGTATGACTCTTGACAGTATGCCGTATATTGGCAGATACAGCGCACTTACTCCACGCTTATTTGTAACCGCCGGCTACAACAAATGGGGAATGACACAGGCAATGGCATCCGCCTTGCTGCTTACCGATCTCATGCTCGGCAAGGACAATATATATACAGCCGTCTTTTCTCCGTCACGAAGTATTTTGACAAAACAGACGGTTATAAACATTTTCACCGCCGTCAGAAACACCGTTTCTTTTTCAGAAAAAAGGTGCTCACATATGGGC
>CALXGU010000141.1 GCA_944387905.1 uncultured Clostridia bacterium | reverse complement strand
CATGCCGCATGATATGCCGTCAAATAAGCTAAGGACATTCATGTCTCTACCTCCTCATACTGCTCAAGTTTCTTGCTATGCAGTTTCCCTTTATCACGCTTTGATTCATGTGGTTTCACCTCACCTGCTCCTTCTGCTCTTTCCGTTCATCCCTTTCCGGCAGCTCGGCGATTATCCTCGCCCAGTGAGCCGCCCCTTGCCAATTACCCCGCATTGCTTTTTTGCGCCATTCATCATATTCCCCGTATGCACATCCCTTAACACTTAATCCTAAGCAACTGAAAATTTTTGATTTTCCACTCCATTTTATAGGGCAATTCATACAATCTCCTTTGGCGTATTCACAACACCAGCAGCTGTAATATATTTTTTTTCTTTTGAATAGCGGATAATCGTATTTCCCAACTACTTCTTTTCGCCGTATTGTTTCATCCGCTATCCAGTTCCACAGTTTTCTATGCAGTTTTATTGCAAGTTTCTTTGTCAGTGTCATTTCTGTTGTCTCCTCTTTTCTAATATTTCGTCTATGATTGGGATCATCAACATGATCGAAGCTTCTACGTATAGCCTGTTTGGCGCACATATTATTTTTGCCGCCATTTCCGTGAAGATATCTTCTGCTTTCGTTTGTCTTAATTCTTTTATTTCTTCTACGAATGTTTCTTCACATGCTTTATACAGTTCTGATCTCTTGAACTCTATCGCCAGTTCTTTTATTGTTCGCTGCTGCTCTTCTGTCCATTTGTCTTTTTCATTCTCTATTTTACTTTCTATCAGTGATATTGTTTTTTTATATGCTTCATCTGTCATTAACATTATTGTCCTCCTTCATACGTTCCATTTGCTTGTCTGCTTCTTTAGCTGCAAATAGTGCTATGAGTAATATCTCTGTTGTGAGTACAGCTATAAAAATTATTATTGTTAATATCATTTCTCTACCTTTCAGTTCAGTAATTAGAATCGTCAAAACTTATTTGATTATCTCTGAATCTTGTTATTGTGTATTCTTTGTTTTTATTCCTGTTTATTACATATCCGTTTCCTGATGTTCCGTTTATCCTGTATTCGTTTTTTAGTACAGAGTTTATTCTGTGGTCTATTCTTGTAAACGTAATTTTTTGTTCGCTGTTTATGTATTGCTTCGTCATGTCGATCGCAAATCTTATTGTGATTTCAGCCGATGATTTCTCGCGGTCTATCATCGTTTTTATTAATTCCGTCATGACCTTTTCAAAATCTATTTTCATTCTTCCAAATATCGGATTATCTAAATTTATTTTTCCTGTCATGTTTTTCTCTCACCTTCTTCTAATTGTGCCATTTTTGTCGCTGTTGATTCCTTTAGTCCTCTAAAATATTCTTTTACTTGCGGTGGCAGCATCATCATTTCTTTTTCGCGGTCGAGTATTGTATTATACTCTTTCGTGAATTGAGATCTTATAATCGTTTCGAAAGTCCGTATATCCATTTGACTGTAGTCACGTAATATTTTGTGACATCCGCCGAGCGCTTGCTGTACTATCTTGGGGAGCTTGTCAAACTCTTTTTTGCTGTTGTAATATCCGTCTTCCGCCGCACGGCTCACAAGCTCCCATGCCTCGCCGGCTGTGAGTTCCTGTTCGTCTGCTCGCAATTTGCGAAGCATATCTTTTATTTGCGCTATTGACGGCGCGAAGCCGCTTGTGTCTGTGCATATGTATGCCTTAACAGCACCGCCGACGTCTCTAATATCGTCGTCTGCAAACATGCTATGCCATAAGTTTATTGCCATAGCCGCATCTTCCTGCGTCATCTTTGCCGCATATGCAGGGTATGCGACTTTTATATAGCTCAATATCTGTGCTGTTTCTTGTTTATTCATTCTTTCCCTCCTGCCGCATTGCCGCTAAAATGAACGGATTGCTTGTTTTAACGGCTTTTTGTGTTTCCGAATATACTTCCCTTGCTGTATCTGTTTTGAGCGGATACACGTCAAGCCAGCTGTTTCTCGTGGACTGTTGCACTATGTCCACTCTTTCCGCCGGATCATCTGACAGCTTGTACAGCCTTTTTATGATCAGCTGAAGTGCGTGAGGTGTACACGTTTTCTTCAACTTTTTTCTCATGGCTAAAAATTCTATGAGCGCTGTTTTCAATACATCGTCTGTTACTGTTTCAATCACCTCTTTTTCCGACACGGTATTATCTGTTTTATTATCTGTTTTATTATCTGTTTTATTATCTGGACAGTTATATATATTATTATATATATATATATCATCCGCCTTTTTTGTGTCGTTCGATTCGCCCTTATTGGCTGATGGACGTTCACTTTTTGTGTTGTTTGATTCGCCCTCGTTGGCTAATGCATTTGTACTTTTTGTTCGTTGTTTTCCGCACAATAAATCATAGCCGTAATCCGTTATCGCATACAAATTACTCCTGTCGAATGAGCTTGTGTCTTTTGCTTTTAGTATTATTCCACTGTTTACAAGCTTGTCTATCGCGTATCTTATTTGTTTCTCTGTCAAATACGAAAAATATTTCTGCATGCCTTTTTGTGATATACGAGTCCAATACATGCCGTTGTATTTATTGCGATCGTCCGCCTTGTTTTTTTCTATCCAGAATGCGATGTGCTGCAGTATTATTGCGCAGTTTATCCCTATCTCTTGTGCTACTGATACATCAAAGAAATGCTGCATGGTATTCCCCTTTCTTTCTGTCCAATTAATAACCCTATTGTCTTATAAATAGTCTTGACATTTTCTTGTTTTTGGTGTATAATATATTTAGATATATGCTTCTTCTAAAATTATTGTTAGTGAATTTCCTACATTGTTCTTTTTCCTCCTTTCTTTTTTTGGTATTTGGTAAACAAGCAAGTCACTTCGCGTGACTTGCTTGTTTATTATTTTAGCGTTACTGAGCTGCATTCTTGCAGTATATTTTTTAATCCTTCCGCATAGATACCTTTACAGGTTACCGTCTGTTTCTTTGGCGGTTCGCTCGCAAATTGATTGCAAATTTCGAGCGGAGTTTCAACCGCCTTTTTTGCACGCAGACATTCAAGCCTGTGTTTCTGTTTTTCTCTGCGCTCTTTGTGCTCTTCGTATTTTGTTATTATTCCGTTAGTCAGAACTGAAGCTATCACTCCTGATACAGCTCCTATGATTATGTATTCCATTGTTATACCTCCGTTGTTTCGCCTAGATATTCGTCAAGCAATTTCCTCGATATGAAATAAAAATATCTGGTGTTGCTGTCCTTCATCTTATGCGCGTATCCGATCGGCAGCCTGCCGCATCGGAGCCCCATTCTGACAGCCATCTCACTGCATCCCATACGCTCAGCAGCTTCCTTGACTGATACTCTCGCTTCATACTTCCTCATCCTGATCATCCCCTTTTCTTACTTCCGGATATCCGTCATCGTTTATTGTTACTTCATATCCCCACGGCACGAATGTTGTAACAGACACTCCGCCGTAACAATATTCTATGTCAACACCCAGCTCGTCTGCTGTACAATACATACGATAGTGCATGTATAGATAATCGCATAAATCTTCATAGTCTTTTTTCTCTACTTTCATAATTCTTTCTCCTTCTTTACGGCATGACGTTTACTTATGCCGGTTTGTTTTCTTCACCGCAGAATTCTTCCCTTGATACGAATCCATCGATGAATGATTTTATCTGTGCTTTTGCGATAGCTTTGTTTTTGCTGTTGTTTATCTTAGATAGCAGCTTTGCTATTTCAATAGCATCTTTTATTTCGTTTTCATATACTTCCATGGTTATTCTCCTTTCTGTCTTCATACTACTTTTTTTATTTGTTAATTTGTTTTACAATAACATTATAGCATATATATTTTGCATTGTCAATACATTTTATAAAAATTTTTTCTTTATTTGTCTTGACACAACATTTTTTATGTGGTATAATATATTTAATGAAAGGGGGTGTCAATTTTGAATATAAATGATCGCATTAAAGAAGTACGAAAAAAATTAAAATTATCTCAAACTGCGTTTGGTGAAAAACTTGGTGTAGGACGTGGTGTAATTACTAACATTGAATTGAATCTTACTGAACCTAAAGATTTATTTATCGATCTTTTGTGTAAGACATTTGGTGTTAATCCCAATTGGCTTATCTCTGGTACAGGAGATATGTTTATTTCTTCAGCTGATAATATTTTAAATCAGCTGTCAAAGGAATACAAGCTTGATCCTACCGATGAAGCTATTATAAAAACATATTTGAGTTTTGGCGCTGATGAGCGGAAAATAATTAAAAGGTATATCACGGAAACAGCGGAGCGGATCGCCGGCCCTGATGATCGCGATAAATTTATAGCCGCTGATATTGCGGCTACAGAAATGATTGCTGAAAAGATAGATGTAAATATGATACGCCAAACAAAGGGTATAGAATAAT
>CALXGU010000140.1 GCA_944387905.1 uncultured Clostridia bacterium | reverse complement strand
ATCTTGCGCCGTTCAGTGCAGTTATGTATAAAAAGTCTGCGCAGAGACAGAAAAAATAAAAATAAATCATCAAGGAGAAAGCCTATGTTTAAAAAAAGCAAGGAAATTGTAGCAATGCTTTTGGCAGGCGGTCAGGGTTCAAGACTTCATGTCCTGACAAAAGATACCGCCAAACCCGCTATTCCATTTGGTGGCAAATACCGTATAATCGACTTCACTTTGTCAAATTGTATAAACTCAGGTATTGATACCGTAGGAGTGCTGACTCAGTACCAGCCGCTTGAACTGAATGCGTATATCGGAAACGGCATGCCGTGGGATCTGAACAGAATAAACGGCGGAGTCAGCATTCTGCCTCCGTATGTTAAGGCAAAGAGCGGAGAGTGGTATAAAGGAACAGCAAATGCCGTTTATCAGAACATAAGGTTTATAGAAAAATATGATCCGGAGTATGTGCTTGTACTTTCGGGGGACCATATCTATAAAATGGATTATTCCAAAATGGCTCAGTATCACAAAAAAACAGGCGCGGCATGTACAATAGCGGCACTGCCTGTACCGATCGAGGAAGCACCCAGATTCGGTATTATGAATACTCATGACGACGGCAGCATTTATGAATTTGAGGAAAAGCCTGAACATCCAAAATGCAACAATGCGTCTATGGGTATATATATTTTCACATGGAAAAAGCTTCGGGAATATCTGATCGCAGACGAAAATGATGCTAATAGCAAGCATGATTTTGGCGCGAATATCCTGCCGACCATGATAAAAAACGGCGAAAAAATGATGGCATACCGATTTGAAGGCTATTGGAAAGATGTGGGAACGATAGACAGTCTGTGGGAGGCCAATATGGACCTTCTCAATCCGAAGATACCGCTGAATCTGTCTGATCCGCACTGGAAAATATATTCGCGCTTTGAGGCTATGGTACCGCAGTATATCGGAAAAAATGCACAAATAATAGAAAGTCTTGTGACAGAGAACTGCAGGATAGACGGCAAACTGTGGTATACAGTTTTGTTTTCCGGTGTACATGTAGAAAAGGGAGCAAGCCTTAACTCAAGTGTTGTTATGTCAGATACCAAAATAGGTAAAAATGCGGATATAAAATATGCTATAATTGCAGACGACGCAATAATAGAGGACGGTGCAGTCATAGGTGATTTGCCGGAAAATTGCAGTGATCCGTCTGAATGGGGAATAGCGGTTATAGGTAAGGGCGCCGTTGTCAAAACCGGCCAGGTAGTGCGGCCCAAACAGATGATCGAGCCGTACAGCGGCAGATAAAAAGGGGGAAAAATATCATGAATTTGTTTGCGGGTATTATTTTTTCTGATTCTTATAGCGCAAGCCCTAATATGCTTGCCGAGCACAGGACTTTGGCTTCGATCCCGTTTTGCGGTCGTTTCAGAACAATAGATTTTATATTGTCGTCGCTTGTAAACTCATATGTAGATAATGTCGCGGTTGTCACAAAACGGAACTATGCGTCACTGGAAGATCATTTGGGCGGAGGCAGATATTGGGATCTTGATCACCGCTCTTCCGGCCTTAGAATTTTGTCTCCCTTTTACAGGACAGAAAACAATACCGAAGTATTTATGGCAAGGGGAAAGCTTGATGCTCTTCGGTCTGTCCAGCCGTATATAAAAAGCCTGAAAGAGGAATATGTCGTTCTGACAGATGCCAATATAATCGCAAATATCGATTTTGAAAGTGTTTTTGATTTCCACATAGAAAGCGGAGCAGATATAACCGCGGTATATTCCAATATATGCTCTCATTCTCTGTCCGACCTTATTATACAAAAAGACGACAGTTCAAGAATTACACAGCTGATATATGCCGTTGATGAACAGCAAAAAAGTCAGGATATGGCACTGGGCATATATATTATGAAGCGGTCTTTGCTTTTGGATATAATACATTATGCGGATGAGCATGATCATTACAGCTTTGAAAAATACGCGCTTATTAAAAACACTAAGACCCTGAAGATAATGGGCTATGAACATAAAAGCTTTGCAGGTATCATACACACGGTTAAGAATTATTATGATCTTAGCATGCAGATGCTTGATGAACAAGTCAGGAAGCAGGTATTCAGGCAGGACAGTCCTATAATGACAAGAGTCATGGATACAGTACCGGTTCTTTATAAATATAATGCCAATGTTGAAAATTGTCTTATAGCTGACGGCTGCAAGATAGACGGAACTGTAAAGAACTCGATTGTTTTTCGGAATGTCACGATAGAATCGGGAGCTGTTATAGAAAATTCGATCATAATGCAGAATTCTGTCATAGGCAAAAACTGCGGGCTGAATTATGTGATACTTGATAAGAATATAGAGGTATCTGAATATAAACTTCTTCACGGCGCGCCGGAATATCCGTATGTGTTTGTAAAGAATTCCAAAATTTAGGAGGTAAAGAATGAAAATATTGTTTGCGGCGGGAGAGGCCGCACCGTTTATAAAGGTAGGAGGACTGGGAGACGTTGCGGGAGCTTTGCCGAAAGCCTTGTCAGCTTTGGGACATGATATCAGGGTAGTGATACCGATGTATTCCGCTATAGGAGCAATGAGAGACAAATGCAGGTATCTTACGCATTTTTATATAAACAATTCCTGGCGAAAACAGTATTGCGGTATTTTTGAGTATAAAGAGAATAACCTGACATACTATCTTATAGATAATCAGTTTTATTTTGACAGACCGAATGTATACGGAGAATATGACGACGGTGAGCGGGTCGCTTTTTTCTCAAGAGCGGTGCTGGAAATGCTGCCGGCTATCGACTTCATACCGGATATACTTCACTGCAACGACTGGCATACCGCGATAATTCCTGTGCTTCTTGACTGCCAGTACAGGGACAGACCGGGATACGCCATGATAAAAACACTGTTTACAATTCATAATATCGAGTTTCAGGGCAAATTTGACGCGTATATACTGGGTAATGTTTTTGGTCTGCCGGAAGATAAACGGCCTTTACTTTATTACGGAGACTGCATAAATCTTGTGAAGGGTGCAATCGAGTGCTCTGACCGTGTAAACACAGTATCTCCGACATATGCGGGCGAGATACTGGATCCGCGCTATGCATTCGGACTGGAGCATATTCTCAGAGCAAGACAGTTCAAGCTTTCAGGCATAGTCAACGGCATTGACACCGAGTCGTATGACCCACAGACCGACAGCGCTATTAAAACCAATTATTCTGTAAATACACGAAACAACAAATTCCATAATAAATTTGCGCTTCAGGATGAACTCGGACTTGCCAAACGCAGCGATATTCCGGTGATAGGCATGGTGACTCGGCTGACACATCAAAAGGGACTGGATATATTATGCAGCCGGCTTGAATGGCTGATGACGCTTGATATACAGTTTGTGATACTGGGAAGCGGAGACTATAACTATGAGCAGTATCTGTCACAAGTCGCGGCGGCACATCCTGATAAGATGCGTGCCGTAATAGGTTTTGACGGTATGCTTGCAAGACGGATTTATGCAGGAGCGGATTTCTTCTTGATGCCGTCTGAGTATGAACCCTGCGGTTTGGCACAGATGATAGCGATGCGCTATGGTACTATCCCGATAGTACGTAAAACCGGCGGACTTGCAGATACCGTTATTCCGTTTAATCCTCAGACGGGAGAGGGCGACGGTATCAACTTTGAACAGTTTGACGACTCAGACATGGCCAATGCGATTTGGCGTGCGATTGAACTGTTTAAAGATAAAAAGCAGTTTTCTGTCATAAAGAAAAATGCGATGCTTAAAGACAACAGCTGGAACCGTTCGGCAAAACAGTATGAGCAGCTGTATATGACAATATTGAACAATTGATATTTTCGGCGCGGATGCGCCGTTACATATAGATCAGAGGAGGAAAAAAATTGGATTTCAAACAGGCAATTATTGATGAACTTACAGAACGTTTTGCGGTATCATACAAGGACGCGACAGACAGGCAGATGTATGAGGCAGTCGTTGGAATAACCAGAGCGATTTTGCAGAAAAAAAGAGCTGAAAGCGCCCAACTGGAAAAACAGAAAAAATCAAAAAAAGTATACTATATGTCGATGGAATTTCTTATCGGCCGTTCATTGAAAAATAATCTGTATAATCTCGGATACGAAAGCGACATGCGCCGCGCGCTGTCAGAGCTTGGCGGGGATTTGGAAAAGCTGTATGACATGGAGCCTGACGCGGGTTTGGGAAACGGCGGACTGGGACGCCTTGCATCCTGTTACCTTGACTCATTGACGGGTCTTGACTATCCGGCTACCGGATTTTCCATAAGATATGAGTTCGGCATTTTTAAACAGGTCATAATGGACGGCTGGCAGGTGGAATATCCGGATAACTGGTTGGAGCTGGGCGGAGCATGGCTTGTGCCCAGACCCGACGAGAAC
>CALXGU010000139.1 GCA_944387905.1 uncultured Clostridia bacterium | reverse complement strand
GATATGACAGCCTCTCCTATGATAACCGCCGCAAGACCGATAACGATCGCGCCGCGGCCGCTGTTTATATCCGCGCTGCCTGAATACTGCGCAAGCAATGCGCCGGACAGCGCAACAATTCCGTTTGAAAGAATAAGCCCGAACACCTTATTAAAATCAGTGTTTATACCCTGGGCCTTGCTCATCTTTATATTACAGCCTGTAGCTCGAATTGCGGAGCCGAACTCGGTACCGAAAAACCAGTACAAAAGCACCGCCACTACTACAGTAAACAGAACAAGTACGATTATCGACTGATTAGTACGCAGGAGTGTGACAAGCACATCATACGTACGCGCAGGCAGCGCCAGGTTTGCACCGCCCAAAATTTTCAGGTTGATCGACCACAGCATAAGCTGAGTGAGTATTCCCGCTAATATAGCGGGTATGCCCATAAAAGTATGGAATATACCTGTCACAAGACCCGCAAGCATTCCGGCAATCATTGCGCACAGCATCGCTATCCATACATTGACTCCGTTTGTCATCAGTACAGCGCATACAGCCATACCGGTACATATAGAACCGTCAACCGTCAGATCGGCGATATCGAGGATTTTAAATGTTATGAAAACCCCTATCGCCATGATGCCCCATATAAGACCCTGCGCAACAGCGCCGGGCAGGGCATTTAAAATACTTTCCAATAAATCCATTTTACTCTCCCAGAGCCTCGTAACCTTCAGGAATTGTTATACCGAGTTCGTCACATATAGCCTTATTATATTTCTTTACGGGATTTGTATCGTACTCGATAGGCATTTCGGAAATATCCGCTTCGCCGGTCAGTATCTTTGCTGCCATTTCTCCGGTCTTGTATCCCAGATTATAGTAGCTGATAGAAAGCGTAGCAATACCGCAGCCGCTGCAGATTCCCGCCTCACCCGCTATTATAGGTTTCTTTGCGGGCAGAGCGACTCCGTTTATTGTCTCAGCGCATGAAGCAGCTGTATTGTCTGTAGGAATGTAGATAGCGTCACATTCATTTACAGCCTGTGTGGTTATGAGTGTTACATCGTTTGAGTCGGAAAATTTATAGTCTACACACTCAATATTTTTGGATTCAAGATATTTTCTCACCTCGGAGACCTGATATGCGGAATTGGGCTCAGACGAGCAGTAAAGCAGTCCGACTTTTTTCGCCTCGGGGACAAGATCAATGACCATCTGAGCCTGCTCGTCAAGAGGCGCAAGGTCAGATGTTCCGGATATATTTCCGCCTACCGTGCCGCTGAAATTATCAATGTTCAGCGCAACACCATATTCGGTTATTGATGTACCGAGTATAGGAATATCCACTGTAGCATTAGCAGCGGCCTGAAGAGCGGCAGTACCGTTTGCCATTATAAGGTCTACCTTGCTTGAAACAAAACTGTTGGCTATTGTTATACACACATCGTTCTGGTTAGCCGCGTTCTGAAAATTGAACTCGACCTTATCCTCTCCCAGCTTGTCTATAAGCGCCTGCTTAAAGCCCTCTGTCGCGGAGTCCAGAGCATCGTGTGTTACCAGCTGGCTGATACCAACAACATATTTGTCTTTTTCAGTGCTGCAAGAACCAAGTGTCAGCATCATTGAGCAGAGCAAAGCCAAAACACATACAATTGCTAAAATTCTCTTGCTTTTCATATTTATTCTCCTTTTTTACCGGCTGTGCCGGATAATTAACTATATAAAAACGCGGCTTCGAACACAATGACGAAGCCGCAAACCGCATTTGCCCGACAAAAACAAACAATTAACCATCGGTCCGCAGCGCTTACAGCCGATGTGACAATGCATTATATAATAATTTATATTTTTTATAGTCTATCATTTTGTAAACAATGTGTCAATAGGAATTAAAAAAAACCTTACGTTTCACAGAAATTTCTTGATACGCGGCATAAGACCTATTCTATCGGGAGTATATGCAGGAAGCTGAAGTATATCATGGCCCGGGAAGCAGTTTCCTTCGATAATCTGGATACTGTCCTGCGACAGCGCAACATCCCATCCGACGTAGCCCACCTGCGGCAATACTTTTGCCGCGCGGCAGACTGTTTTGATTATTTCGTCCCACATGGGTATTTTAAATCCCACTATCTGCTTGCCCGTGGCTGGATGGCATTTATATGTGATACCCTTTTTATCCGCCGCCGGAAGCGTTACCTGTCCGGTACTGATATCAAGCAGCGCGGCCATACCGCCGCTGTTTAGATTATCCACAAACTTACCGTTATTTCCTATGCGCCAAAATGCAAACACAGGCGTTACTGTGTTGTCCTTAAGGATCGTTACTACTCGTATCGTATTGATTGCCAACGGATAGACTTCCGACAGCTGGCTGTGCTGAATCACGACCTCCTCTATTATACCCGCCGGCTTTTGCTTCAGCCTTTCAAACATTTCATTTGCGGATATATTCTCAAAACTTATTTTCTCAATCCCGCGTCCGCATGTGCCGTCTACCGGCTTATATATGAATTCCTTTTTGCCTGCGATGAACTTTTTAAAATCTGCCATTGTCATTTTGGTAGTATCAAGCCAGTCGCGGTGTATGAATTCTTTGAAAATACTGTTAAATTCATTTTTATTGTCAAACACATGCCACATGCTTTTTGCATTGTATTTTTTTACAAGCGCATTGTTGGTGCCGCGTGTAACATAGGTTTTGCGCTGACTTGAAGTCAGATTATAAAATTCAAACAGGTCATAATCCAGCGGTCCCGCGCCGTAACGCACACCGCACCACAGCATATCAAAAAATATATACGCTTTGCTTTTTGATGACTTTTTGCTGACACGGTCTATATCCCGTCCGACACGGGACAGATCCATTTTTAAAACTCGCTTTACGGCATATACAAACGACATTAAAACACTTCCTAATCGATTTGTTTTATATTATTATATCGTTCACTGAAAGTCAATCATAATTTGACACTACAGCGCCAATGCATATTCTACTTTTTATGAACGATATTTCTTTCTTAAAGACTCAAGAAATTTTCGGCCTGTACGTCTTGAGCCGAAGATATAAATATTTTTATTTTTTGTATCTTTCAGCATATCTCGGTATTTTCTGCGTTTATGAATATTGAATGAAATTATATATTTCAAAAACTCAAAATCAAACTTTTCCGGACAATACCCGCCCATATCTGCACGGCTTGTACCACGGTTTGAATATAGCCTGCATAAATATCCGAAAACCGATACTATTGCAGGATAATCCAAATATATAACCGTGTCGCAGTTTTCTAACCTTACATTAATAGTACGATCATAGTTGCCGTCTATTATCCATTTGTTTTTACATACTTCATCTGTAAGCTGGCGGTCGAATTCGGTATCGTCAACGCTTACCCAATTATCCCTCCAAAACAGTCTGTCAAGATGCGTAACAGGTATATCCAATATTTCTGATAACTCAAGAGAAAACGTGGTCTTACCGCTTCCGGGGCTGCCTATCACCATTATCTTTTCAAACAAAAAAACACCGCCTTTTTAAACAGGGTATAACAAAAAGACGGATATGTCAATAAAAAAGCCGAAGCGCTGCTTCGGCTTTTTTTATTTTACTAAAGATGTAGGGTCGATTTTTTCTCCGTTTTCAGACATTTCAAAATGAAGATGCGGTCCGTCTGATATTTCATATATCGCGGTATTTCCGACTTTCCCGACTATATCGGAACGGTTTATTATCTGTCCCTGCTCAAGCTCGACACTGTCCTCAAGATTTGCATATACGCTTTTTTTGCCGTCGGTGTGTTTTATCGTAACTACTATACCGAACAGATCATCAGACTCTATTGATTCGACCACTCCGTCGTTTACCGCTACCACATTTGTTCCCAAATCTGCAGCGATATCAATCCCGTCATGTATCCGCCAATCTTTCAGCGTGGTTGAATAAACCGGCGTTTCAAGCGAAAATCCCACTGTTATCTCACCCTCGACTGGCATTACATACGATTTTGTTTCAACGACCGGCTGTTTATCCTGCTCCTGTACGGTATTTTCCTGAGACTTATCGTCGGTTATTCCTTCCTCTTTCTTTTCCGTCTCTGTAACATCCTGCTCCGGTGTATCGGTTTCGGTTATATCGTCAACGTCATTGTCCACGGTATCTCCCGCCGGCGGCAATTCCGGAGTATCATCTTTGTTGAGCGCGTTCTGTATCGATTTATATGACAAAAAACTTGCAGCGCCGATTACCAGTACGCATATTCCCAGAACTATATAATATGTCAGCTTTCTGCCGCCGGATTTTTCATTATCAAAAATATTTTTTCTTTCCATTGCTATACCTCCGTTATCAATATTTTTGACAACTGCAAGGTATTTATACAATATTTTAAATTTTATAATCCTCTATTTTTGTCCCCGTGTAATAATATGTAAGTATCTGCTCGTAGCTGTTT
>CALXGU010000138.1 GCA_944387905.1 uncultured Clostridia bacterium | reverse complement strand
TAAAAGCATAAACGCGGACCTGCTCATCGTACTGTCTGATATAGACGGGCTTTTTACGGCAGACCCTCATAAGAATCCGGATGCCAAGCTCATATCACGGGTGGAAAAAATCACTCCTGAAATACAGGCGATCGCAGGCGGCGTCGGCTCAAAAGTCGGAACGGGCGGTATGATCACAAAAATCAAAGCCGCCGAAATATCCGTAAACGGCGGATGCGATATGATAATAGCAAACGGAATGGATCCTCAGATACTTTACGATATAATCGACGGAAAAGAAATAGGCACACGTTTTATAGGAGAAAAGAAAAAATGACAACACAAGAAATAATAAAACGCGCAAAAGCCGCCTCAATACAGCTGGCAACATCTGATACCGAAACAAAAAACAAAGCGCTTGAAAAAATGGCTGATGCTGTTTTAAACGCTGAAAACAAAATAATTGCCGCAAACAATAACGACATGGATTCGGCCCGCGGCAAAATTTCCGAAGTTATGCTCGACAGACTTATGCTCAACACACAGCGTATACAGGCAATGGCTGACGGCATACGTCAGGTCCAGCGCCTTGAAGACCCTGTGGGACGCGTACTAGAAACAGTACAGCGTCCCGGCGGTCTTATTATCCGCAAAGTCTCGGTGCCTATGGGCGTTATTGCTATCATATATGAGAGCAGACCAAATGTCACGTCTGACGCTGCCGCTCTGGCGATAAAAAGCGGAAGCGCGTGCGTACTGCGCTGCGGCAAAGAAGCTCATGCCAGCGCCAAGGCGATCGCCGACGCGCTCAAGAGTGGACTTACTGCCGCTGGTCTGTCTGAAGACCTTGTAATGCTTGTTGACGATACCTCCAGGCAAAGCTCTGTTGAGCTGATGTGCGCCAAAGGATATATCGACCTTCTTATTCCGCGCGGCGGACCCGGACTGATACGCGCCTGCGTTGAAAACGCTACGGTACCGTGTATCGAGACCGGAACAGGCATATGCCACATATATGTTGACAGAGACGCGGATATCGAAAAGGCTGTAAAAATTGTAAATAACGCCAAAACAAGCCGGCCCTCGGTCTGCAATGCCGCAGAGGTCTGTATCGTTCACAGGGACATAGCAGAAACTTTCTTGCCGGCGCTTGAAAAGGTACTTGTGGAAAACAGGATATCAGCCGGACTTGCACCTGTTTGTCTGCGCGCAGACAGCAGCGCTATACAGTTTTTAAAAAGCGCACAGCCTGCCTCTGATGAAGATTTTGACACCGAGTTTCTTGATTATATACTCGCCGTCAAGACAGCAGACTCCGTACAGGATGCCGCGCAGCATATAATGCGCCATTCGACCGGTCACAGCGACGCCATCGTCACTGAAAATCCCCAAACCGCAAAGTATTTCACCTCTGCTGTTGACAGCGCGGCGGTGTATGTAAACGCCTCCACTCGCTTTACAGACGGCGGAGAATTCGGTCTTGGCTGTGAAATGGGTATTTCGACCCAAAAGCTCCATGCCCGCGGTCCGATGGGACTTAAAGAGCTTACGACCTACAAATATATCATTACCGGAAACGGAAACATAAGATAAGGAGACTACCATGAAATATACCGCAGGATTCATAGGCGTTGGTAATATGGGAGGAGCGCTGCTTGACGCAGTCGCAGGCAGAATAGGCGCCGAAAAGTGCGCCGTATTCGATATAGACAAGGACAAAGCGCGTTTTGCCGCCGAGAGAACAGGCGCAGACGTTCTGACCCTTGAAAAGCTTGCTTCAGAGTGCAGATTTATATTTCTCGGCGTAAAGCCGAATACTATCAGAGATTTATGCCTTGATCTGCGTGATACCGCGGCTCATGACGCCACCTTTATCACAATGGCTGCAGGCATAGATATTGAGTATGTCTCAGAGGCTCTTGGTTCCCAAAGAGTTATCAGGATAATGCCTAATACTCCTGTCGGTGTAAATGAAGGCATGATACTTTATTGTACTGTATCGGATCTGGACAGTGAAGCTGAATTTCTTGATATTATCAGCGGCTGCGGAAAAATCGACAAGCTGGATCAGAAGCTTATTGACGCGGCAGCAGCGCTTTCCGGCTGCGGTCCGGCGTTTGTTTACATGTTCATCGAAGCTCTGGCTGACGGCGCTGTCAGCTGCGGTCTTCCCAGACAAAAGGCGCTGCTCTACGCACAGCAAACAGTCCTGGGCGCTGCAAAGCTCGCAGTCGAGTCAAAAAAACATCCCGGAGTGCTCAAAGATGAAGTCTGTTCTCCCGGAGGCACAACAATAAGCGGCGTGCTCGAGCTTGAAAAAAGCGCATTTCGCTATGCCGCCGCAAATGCCGTAAAGTCCGCATACAAAAAAACTTTTGAGCTTAAAAATTAAAAATAACATTATTGCGCTTTAAAAGCACCGAAGTAAGCCAGAATAATAAAAACGCGCAACTGAACTATATAATTACCGAAGTTTGACCTAAAGACGCACAATCAGGTATAAAACACGCCAGCATGTTTGAAAAAGATTACGGCAGTACGGATAATATATCCTGCTGCCGTTTTTTTACAGCCTGTTTTTTTGCGTTTGTGGTTTTTACAACAGAACGAATGTGATAAATGCTGTACAATATAAATACAAAAAACACGGAGGTAGTTATGATAAGAAAAATCATTGAAATAGATCAGCAAAAATGCGACGGCTGCGGACTGTGCGCCAAAGCCTGTCATGAAGGCGCAATTGAAATAATAGACGGAAAGGCAAGACTGATGCGGGAGGATTACTGCGACGGTCTGGGAGACTGTCTTCCCGCATGCCCGCAAAACGCGATAAGCTTTACCGTAAAAGAGGCTAAAGCTTATGATAAGGCGGCTGTGGAAAACAGCAAGCGCAAAAATAATTCGCCTCTGCCCTGCGGCTGTCCCTCAAGCAGCATCAAAACAATAGACAGAGTTAACAGCACATGTCCCGGCTCAGGCGCACAAAAGCCGCACAAAAACGTAAGCTCAGGCAATGCTCCTGTTTCAATGCTGTCACAGTGACCGGTACAGATTAAGCTGGTGCCTGTTACCGCGCCGTTTTTTGACAACGCACGCCTGCTTATCGCGGCGGACTGCACAGCGTACGCGTACGCTGATTTCCACTCTGATTTTATCAGGGACAGGACAGTACTTATAGGCTGTCCCAAGCTCGACAGCACTGACTATTCCGAAAAACTTGCCCAGATAATCGCAAATAACAATATTAAAAGTCTGTGCGTAATACGTATGGAAGTGCCGTGCTGCGGCGGTATTGAAAATGCTGTCAAAACAGCCTTGAGCAAAAGTCAAAAGATAATACCGTGGAAGGTATATACCGTTTCTGTTTCCGGTGAGATAACGGAATCGTAAATTTACAGATTTTGCAATAAAAAACAGGACCGACATTTTGCAGCGGCTTTTTTATTTCAATTACTGATTGTTATATCTTTCAATTTATTATATTGAGCATCATATATACTGCATATCACATTGCCGTTTTCTTCTCTCAGCTGCATGGCGAATTCCCCGTCATTCAGAGTCTCCATCCTATCTCCGTATGGGATACCGTTTTCGTCTATATAGTAAATATTGTCATTGAAATACAAAAATTCATTTATTCTGAAATTCCTGACAGTTTCCGCTTTCATGCCGTTATCACTTACAAGTTTTAGCAGTCTGTCCGCGCTGTCAAGCACATACACACCACTATCACAGGCGGAAATGGACAGCGGAAGAATAGAGGAAATTTTAGCTTTCGCATAACCACCGCAAAAAGTCATATATACACCGTTTGACATGCCGTAGCTTTTTCCTTCAAACGAGGTCATTTCCTCATAATCTTCAATATTGAAATCCGGTGTATCAAACTGACTCAAAAAAATATCATCAGCCCCAAGATGCGAATAACAGTCTTTGATCAAAGATATAACCTCTTCATCATCCGGTGACAGATACTGCACAATGTACAGCAGAAATTTGACAGCTGAATCATAATCAAGGCCGTACATATACGCTTTAGCAACCCGCATCACCGTATCCGAGTCATCACCCCCGTACTTCATAACGGCAATCACTGAATTCTCATCACTTATATCCATCTTTTTGAGTGCATTGCTTAGATTTAAACCACGTATAACAAAGAACAAAACAACAGACAATACTAAAGCAGCTGCAGTAACAGCCACGATTATAACAGCGATCTTAGTTTTATTTTTTTGCGCAAGTATCATATCAACATCTCCTAACATATAATACAACTGCTTTTATAAATTTATCACACGATAAAACCGAAGTCAATGTTTAAAAATCAAATCCATGCTCAAACTGCTTGACATTTAAAATCCAGTAATATATACTATATTAGTATCTCTGCGGGTGTGGCGGAACTGGCAGACGCGCCAGACTTAGGATCTGGTGGTTTTACCGTGGGGGTTCAAGTCCCTTCACCCGCACCAGACTGAGTCTGGACGCAATTCGCGTTCGGACTCTTTTTCTTTAAATCAATCAAGATACTCACGACTATGTT
>CALXGU010000137.1 GCA_944387905.1 uncultured Clostridia bacterium | reverse complement strand
ATCTGGTATTTCCGCCATATTCTGTTTAAGCAGGAATGTACCGAGCGCTACGGCTATTTCCGGCAGCCAGTAAGCAAAATATGTATCTATTATACCCAGGTAAGACATTACCAAATATACCGGTATTTCAAGAACTCCGCCTGAAAAGAGAAGCGACCATACTACTATATTGAATATAATCTTTTTGCCCGGAAAATTATTTTTTGCAAGCGGATATGCGCACATTGCCGCAGCTATGATATGCAATACTGTGCCGACAACCGTATTCAATATGGTATTGAAAACATATCTGGAAAACGGAACCCATGTAGATGAAGTCAGGTCAAACAACTGAGAAAAGTTTGCCAGCGTTGGCTGTCTTGCAAAAAACCTAGGCGGAAAGATAAACAGTTCATTGTACGGCTTAAACGCCTGAATAACGGAATAGATCAGCGGCAATGCCATGAATGCACCATAAAGCAAAAGCAAAATATATGTAGTAATGTCGCCTGCTATTGCAACTTTATTTCTTCTTAATTTTGACATTTACTATATCTCCTTTCCATTAATCATGTGAAAAACGTCTAAGTAATCTGTTAACAATACCCTTAATGGAAAGCATTATTATAAACAGAACAACCGACAACGCAGATGCATAGCCAAGCTCAAATCTCGTGTTACCGAAGTCGGAAATATGCAGTACTATTGTATGTGCGGCATAATCGATTGACGGAAATCCGACAAGCGCTGACGAAATACCTCCGACTGAAAATGCCTGAGATATCTGCATAACTGCACCGAACATAAGCGATCCGCCCATCTGAGGAAGTATTATGTATATGAGCTCCTGGAACCTATTGCGAACACCGTCAATTGCTCCGGCTTCAATAAGTGACGGATCAAGATTTTGTAGTCCTGCAACAAATGCCAGAAATCCGGTTCCCAAACTACACCATAGCTGAACAAAAATAACGATATTCAACATGTAATCGGTATTTGTCAGCCATTGAACAGGCTCGTTTATTAATCCGAACTGCAGCAGGAATGAATTGAGCAGACCATACATATCGCCGCTGAATATATACTGGAATATAAAGTATATATTTGCAAGCGTGGGAGCATAAAAAATAACTGTAAATATTGCTCTCGCTATAGGCGGCAAATCATTTATAAACCACGCAAATACAAAGCACAAGAAATAAGATACCGGACCTGTTATAACCGCAAATTGGAAAGTATTCTTTAAAGCTATGAGAAAAACTTCATCTTCCAGAAACATTCTCAAGTAATTGTCCCAGCCTACAAATGCAGGAGCATTCAAAATATCATATCTCGTGAATGATAATACTATTGATGACAAAACAGGCAAGATTGTAAAAAGCAGAAAAAAGATCAAAAATGGAAGAATAAGCAAATAATTTATTTTATTATCTTTCATACGCTTCCATGTCAAATGAGCTTTTTCACCAAAAGACAGTCTTGACTTTTTTAGAAGTTCTACTTCTTTACTGGAAACTTTAGTCATTATTCATACGCCTCCTCCGGTACTGACAAATTATACTCTATACGTTTACGCCAGATTTCATCATTTATCTGATCATTATAATAGAACAGCATTTCTCTCGGATTAGTATAATTATTCGTAACATTTCTGAATGCGTTAACTATTGAACGGCTGACATAGTAACCTCCGACAAGTTCGGGATACTCTTTGACCCACTGGCGTTGTTCTTTAATTGCTTGAGATTCTTCAGTAGTCCAGTTCAATAAGTCAAATGCCTCTATATTAGCTGTTGTATATCTGGCAACAGGACCTATCGCCATTTCGATTCTGTTTCCGTATTCAGCCATTATATCAGCTGATGTCCACCATTTAAGGAATTCCCATGAATCATCCTGTTTACGCTTAGCGACCTCCGGATCTTTAGAACTGCTCTTAACAATAGAGCAGGCTGTTAATCCGACCGAACTCTCGGTTCTGTTTATCTTTCCAGTGGAATCTACCGTACCAGGAAGAGGAGCAACACCCCATAGTCCTTTCAGCTCAGGTGCTGATTCAGCAAGATATGTTATATTTGAATAAGACTCAAATACCAGCGGCATTTCACCGTTTCTGAATCGTGTATACCAGCTGTATGAAAGCGGAAAGTCATACAATGTGTAATAATTAGTCCACTTTGTAAACGCATCAACTGCATATTCTTCTTCAAATTTTGTCATTGATCCGTCTTCGTAGTAGATCTCGCCTTCGTTCTGCATTATAAATGTAAAGAACAAATTAGTTGAAATTGCCGATTCTATACCTACCGACATATTGTTTTCCTGTATAATAGGAAGAATGGCATCGAATTCATCCCAAGTATTCGGCACTTGTATTTTAAGTTCTTCAAATACGTCTTTTCTGTAGAAAAGCATTGTAAAGTTTTGAGTTTCCGGAAGAGCGAATGCCTGGTGTATTTCATTGCCGTTTACATCGGTTGTATCCAGTGTATAGGGAACTGTTGCATATTCGGTAAATCTTTCAATTACTTCATCATAATCATCATACTGTTTCAGATTTACAAGCGCATTACGGAAACCAAGGTTCATAGGTTCGGAACGCGAAACATGAAGCGCAACATCAGGTCCACGCCCTGCAACAATTGCCTTTGATAGAACTGTCAACGGTACAAGTGAAACGTTGACTTTTATTCCGGTATCCGGTGTAAAGTAGTTATCAACAAGTGTTTTCAGTGTTATTGCCTGGTCACGTCCGGTTCCTACCCATGCAGTAATTACTCTTTCATCTTCATCGGATGTGCCGCCTATTGCAGTATAATCATCCACAAACGATGATATAAAAGCTCTTACCTCATGTGCAGTTTTTTCAAATATGTTGGATTTATAATTCGGTGTCTTTACGTCCTGACCGGCAAATATGATCTTATCAAGCTGAAGAGGAATATCTCTTATTTCGATCATCCATGAACCGAGCGAACTGATATTATCTTTAAATGTAGACAAACGAGACGGTATCGTATACGGTTTTTCAAGAAAACTGTCGATCTGTATAGCAAGAGTATTAAGAATCTCGCTTTCACCACCGGTATTGGTAGAGACGGTATCGACATTTGCCTTTATCTCTTTCAAAGTATCAGAAATCTGCAGAAACATAGCTCTGAGATTTTCAACACTTTCAAAAAGCTCGTAGTCACGATAGGTATCAGGAGATGTACCCGTAATCATTATAATTTTACGATAAATATAGTTAAGCTGATATACTGCCTGTTCAACATCACGGCTCGCCTGGGCCATATCGCCTATCACAGCCTCAAGAGAGATCACATGCTTACCGGCTTCAAGATAAATTTTATATGGTTCAAAAGTACCGTCTTCTTTCTCTCTGCCTGCAACAGTATACTGATATCCCGAACCGTAAGCAAATGACAAAGACTGTGCCTCATCAAACGGAACGACATCATCTACATACAGCCGACGGTATATGGTAACGCCTCTCTGGAAAGACTGTCTGTATCTAAATGACAGCTCATAATAGCCGCTTTCTTCTACATTGATCTCGTAATTGACTCTCCCCAAACTTGTATTCCAGTTTGCTCCGCCAAACGTATTAAGCGTTGTTTTACTTACGCTGTAAGGGGTTACTTTAGGGTCACTTCTGTCATAAGCGTTTTGAAGTATAGAGTCTGTCTTATCAACATAATCCTCCGCCTCTAGCTCAAAATATGTAGTGGCATCTTGTGCACCGGCAGCATCATTTTCAGCTAAGTATTCATCATATGAGATAAGGCTCCCGTCATTGTGGATTCTAATCTGAGAAAGCGCAAAAGTTCCGGATACTGATTTGATTGTTATTTTATGTGTCCCGGCAGACAAGTAATATTTGAGCGGATCATTGTAGTTGCCGTTCGGCTCATAAAAATCAACAGTCATCCATTTAGGAGAAATGACCTGAGTGGGCAGCAGCTGATTGCCTACGCTGTCATAGCTGGGCTCATCATTTTCATCAGCCCAGTTACGCTTTAACGTAAGACTTTCTGTACTGGAAAAAGGAACTTGATCATCAATATAGATGGCAAATTCAAGGTCTCTTGTAACTTTATCTATCAATGGAAAATATGTAAATTCTATCGCATACATTCCATCTTCCGGCACTGTCACATTATAGACCAATTCACCGTTTTTATCTATTTTGATAACATTATTTTTACCCTCGTATTCATCATACTGAGATACCTCAGCAGTTGTAGACACAAATTCTCTAGGGTTAATAACAATTTCCGGCAAAACAGTATCGTACTCAGCATACTTATTGTAATAATCGTCATATATGCCTGTACGCTCAAAACCTTCGATATAAAGTTCTCTCAATTCGTCATCATCGACGGTTTCAACAAGATCTTCTCTGTTTCCGCCAGCTTCGATAGATGTGCTTCCATCAGACGGCTCTGGAGAGCTTACAAAGCCATCATCATCTGAAATGTCAGAATCTGTTGCATCGTCAGATGATTGTGCCTGGTCGGCATCATTTTGTGATTCTGCAAAGACAAA
>CALXGU010000136.1 GCA_944387905.1 uncultured Clostridia bacterium | reverse complement strand
CTGTTTGCAGCGGTAATATCAAGTACATTTTTTATATGTACTTTCGGTATTACAAGAATGTGAACCGGAGCCATCGGATTTATGTCATTAAAAGCGTAAACGTATTCATCCTCATAGACTTTAGACGACGGAATTTCACCGTTTATAATTTTACAAAATAAACAATCATTCATATTATCACCTACTTTATATATTTTTCTGCAATTTTAACAGCCGCAGCGAGAGCCGCATCGATCTTTGACATATCACCTATTCCCGCAGTTGCGTTTTCAGGTTTGCCTCCGCCTTTTCCGCCGGTAAGCGCGGCTATTTCGGAAATGATTTTCCCTGCGTGAGCGCCTTTTTCAACAGCACTTTTTGAGCAGACTACATGCAGAGTTGCTTTAGCTTCGTCCAAAGCGGCAATAACTGCAATAAAATCATTGAATCTGGCTTTCAGATCATCACAGATAGCTCTTGCGGTTTTCGAGTCGGTATCGGGCAACTTTTCAGTTGCGATTTTTATATCCGAAACAACACACGCATTTTCAAACAGAGCCGCGCTTTTTTCAAGGGCCGCCTTTTCATTAGCTTTTGCAAGTTCACCGCGAACAGTCTTGAGCTCAGTATTCAGCGCCGCACACTTGACAGGAATGTCTGCGTATCCGTTTACCTTAAGTATTCCTGCGGCATCGCTAAGAAGCTGCGAATACTGATTGATGAGATTTAAGATCCCGTAACCCGTAACAGCCTCGATCCTTCTCACACCGGAAGAGACCGAACCTTCTGAAATTATTTTAAACAGTCCGATTTTTCCGGTATTTTCAATATGAGTGCCGCCGCACAGTTCGTAAGAAAAATCTCCGACCTTGCATACTCTGACTCGTGCCCCGTATTTTTCTCCGAAAAGAGCCATTGCTCCCTTGGCATTCTCAAAATCGGTTTCATAATTTTCAACAGAAATATCTTCTAATATTTTGCTGTTCACAATATTTTCTATCTTATCTATTTCTTCATCAGAGACAGCGCTGAAATGAGTAAAGTCAAAGCGTACGCGCTGATCATCAACATAAGAACCTGCCTGATGTACATGTTCTCCAAGCACGCTTCTGAGCGCCGCCTGAAGAAGATGAGCACAAGTGTGATTGCGTTTTATTGCGTTTCTTCTTTCTGAATCAATGACGCAATGACATCTGTCACCTGTTTGTATACAGCCGTTTTCGACATGCGATATATGAAGAAAATGTTTGAGCGCGTCTTTTTTGCAATCGTTTACAGTTACCAAAGCTTTGTCAAAAATAAGCCTGCCCGTATCAGCAACCTGTCCGCCGCTTTCAGCATAAAACGGAGTTTTGTCAAGTACAATTACAGCATCATCTCCGCCATATGCCTTATCAACTATCTGACCGCCTTTCACAATTGCAACAACAATCGAATCGCACTCATAATCTGTATACCCTACAAAATCCGAATTTGCCTCTTTAAGATGATCCAAAGCCTCATCTTTCCAGCCTATTATGTTGCTGTCTTCCCTTGCCTTTCTTGCGCGTTCTCTCTGTTCAAGCATAAGACGGTTAAATTCCTGTTCGTCTACTGTCATATTCCTTTCAGAGGCGATATCGGCTGTAAGATCTACCGGAAAACCATATGTGTCATACAGCTTGAAGGCTACATCTCCCGGTATTACGCTGCCGGTATTTTTATTCATAAAAGACTCAAGCATTTCCATACCCTTATCAATGGTATTAAGAAATACCTCTTCTTCATTTTTTATGCTTTTTACAATGTAATCCTGTTTTGATATAAGCTCAGGGTATGCCTTTTCATTCTCCTTTATTACGGTACAGCATAGTTCAAACAAGAACGGTCTGTTGATTCCGAGAAGTCTGCCGTGACGGGCGGCACGTCTGAGCAAACGCTTTAACACATATCCTCGGCCTTCATTAGATGGCTTGATTCCATCACAAAGCATAAAAGTAACGCTACGTATGTGATCAGTAATAACACGTATCGAAATATCTGTCTTTTCATCTTTTTTGTACTCAACACCGGCTATTTTTGACACATGCTTTAATATATTCTGAACAGTATCGACCTCAAACAAATTGTCTACACCTTGCATAATACAGGCAAGCCTTTCCAGGCCCATTCCAGTGTCGATATTAGGATGAGCCATAGGCGTATAATGCCCTTCACCATCACTGTCGAACTGTGAAAAGACAAGATTCCAGAATTCGACATATCTGTCGCAGTCGCAGCCCGGAGCACAATCAGGACTGCCGCAGCCGTATTTTTCACCGCGGTCAAAGTAAATTTCACTGCATGGGCCGCACGGACCGCTGCCTATTTCCCAAAAATTATCTTCCCTTCCGAGTCGCACTATTCTGTCAGCAGGTACGCCCACCTCCTGAGTCCAGATTTTAACCGCCTCGTCATCATCCTCAAATACAGATACATATAATTTATCAACCGGAATATCCAGCACCTTTGTTATAAATTCCCATGCCCAGGCGGTAGCCTCGTGCTTAAAATAATCGCCGAACGAGAAATTACCCAGCATTTCAAAAAAAGTACCGTGTCTTGATGTTTTGCCGACGTTTTCGATATCCGGTGTTCTAATGCATTTCTGACAAGTTGTAACACGTTTTGAAGGCGGAGTCTCTTTACCGAGAAAATATTTTTTCATCGGCGCCATACCGGAATTGATCAGCAAAAGACTGTCGTCATCAATAGGAAGCAACGGAAAGCTGTCTAATCGGCAATGACCTTTGCTTTCAAAAAATGATAAAAACATCTCCCTTAATTCATTAAGTCCTATGTATTTCATAAATCCTCCTAAAAAAACAGACACACTGCCAAACGGGGACGGAATAATCCGCGGTACCACCCCGATTGCACAATGTGCCTCTCAAATTAACATTAACGCCGTTGTGCGGTCAAAACTCAGGAAACAGCCCCCAGCTCTGGCAAATAAAGGACTTTCACCTGAAACCTTCTCTCTGAAAAATGCAGTACAAGCTGAGATTTCCGTCATTGTTTCAACAAAATTATATTAATGATTATAACATATAAAAAAAGTATGTCAATAATTTTCGGCGATAAAATCACATATTTCTCTAAACACCGGAGCACATGTTGCGGAGCCGGATTGGCCGTCAGCAGCAAAAACCGTAATTACATACTCAGGCTGTTCAGCCGGATAGAATCCGGTAAAATACGTATTCAAAATTTCTTTTCCGTTTTCATCTGTACGACCTGTCTGAGCGCTTGCGGTTTTTCCGCCTGCCAAGCCCTCAGACGGTTTGGCCGCCGTACCGGTACCGCTGCTTACACAGTATTCACACATATCTTTAAGCATTTCTGCTGTACTGCTGTTTATTATTTTCGATTTATAGCTGTAACTGCTCATATTACCTATCTGTCCGTCAGTATACGTTCCGTAATACGCAGTTGGGTTGACCAGATAGCCGCCGTTGCACATTACAGCGGTTATCCTTGCTATTTCCAGAGGTGAGATCATAAGCTCTCCCTGACCGATACTCAGGTTTGCTATTGAAAGTATTCCCGTTTCTTCAGGCAGAATCCCGGATGCAGATTTCATATCTTTTATGATCTCTATACTGCTGTCCACCCCGAATAGCTGAGCTGTTTCTATTATTTTATCATATCCTAAAAGCTGTCCCAGCGCTATAAAATATGAATTGCAGGAATTGGCAAATGCGTCCTTCAAAGTCATATGTCCGTGCTGTTTTTGATTTTGACAGGAAAAAACTCTGTCCGCCACGGTAATTCCGCCGCTGCAGTCAAATGTAAAATCCGATAATCCGTTTTCAATCGCGCATGCTGCTATAATCATTTTAAAAACAGATCCGACTGTTTGATTTACCATGGCATTATTTATTAGTTCACCATTATCCGACTCAAGATATTGCTCGATGTTTGTAACATCAAAAGTCGGCAGAGATGAGAGCGCAAGCAGTTCTCCGTTATTACAATCCATAACAACTACCGCTCCTTTATCTATATGCTCTGCCATACTCTGCTCTGCGAACAGCGATAGATTTCTGTCAATGGTGAGTATAATACCGTTCGTAGTGTCCTCAGACTCCTTATGTGCTTCTATACCAAGACCGGCGATAACTCCCTGTAAAGCATTTGTAGAATATTTTATTGTTGTTTTTGACATAAATGCGGACAACTGATCATCAAATGCTTTTTCAACTCCAGAAAGCCCGCGTTTTTCCTCCGAGTCAAGATATCCTAAAAGATGACATGCTGTCGGATTTTCGGAATATCGCGTTACCCCTTCATACACGTACACACCGTCTATTTGTTTTGGCTCAAAATAACTTTTTAAAATAAAAACTGTTTCTTTCTGCAGTTTTTCATTTAATATTTCTTTATCTGTGCCTGTCAAACCTGCTACATAATCTATATTTTCTCTGTCAAATCCACGCGGATTTATTACAAGATAGTAAGCAAACTGGTTGCCGGCAAGCGCACATATATTTCTGTCATATATTACACCTTTGGAACTATACAATTCCAGTGTTGCGCTCCTGCTGCC
>CALXGU010000135.1 GCA_944387905.1 uncultured Clostridia bacterium | reverse complement strand
CACATCCATATGCGAGGAAGATAAAATCGACCTTGCAAAAGAGATGATGGAAAAAGCGCGCGCCAAGGGCGTAAACTTTATGATCCCCGTAGATAATGAGATAGGCAGAACATACAGCGAGGATACAACGCATATGACGATTTATTCCGACTCTATCCCCGACGGCTGGATGGGTCTTGATATAGGTCCTGTCACCCGCGAGCTGTTTGCCAAATCGATAGAGGGCGCAGGCACAGTAGTCTGGAACGGACCGATGGGCGTATCAGAATGGAAAAACTTTGCCGCCGGCACAGAAGCGGTTGCGGATGCGGTAGCAAAGAGCGGAGCAGTATCGATCATCGGCGGCGGCGATTCTGCCGCAGCTGTTGAAAAACTCGGTTACGCGGACAGAATGACTCACATTTCGACAGGCGGCGGCGCATCTCTCGAATTTCTGGAAGGCAAAGAGCTGCCCGGCATAGCCTGCCTGCTCGATAAATAATTTTATACCGACGCAATGCCGAAGATAAAAATGTCTTTGGCAGCTGTCTTTTGTGTCCGGAACGGCTACAGCCGGACACGAACCTGATTTTTGTAGCCGGAAAGGCTTGGAAAAAATGAGAAAGTACGTAATAGCGGGAAACTGGAAAATGAATATGACCCCCGCCCAGACAAAAGACCTTATAAATCAAATGAAACCCCTTGTCGCCGACGCGACATGCGATGTCGTTCTGTGCGTTCCGTATGTGGATATCGCAGCGGCAGTTGAAGCGGCAAACGGATCCAATATCAAAATAGGCGCGGAAAATATCCACTGGGCTCAGAGCGGAGCATTCACCGGCGAGATAAGCGGAGAAATGCTCAAGGCTGCAGGCGCTCAGTATGTTATAATCGGACACAGTGAGAGACGTCAGTACTTCGGCGAGACAGACGATACCGTAAACGCGCGTCTCAAGGCTGCTATCGCTTCCGGTCTGACACCGATCGTATGTGTCGGTGAGACACTTGAACAGCGCGAGAAAAACATAACAGTAGAAACAGTTGCGATGCAGACAAAAATCGCGTTCAGGGACATCAGCGCAGATGATGCCGTCAACACGATAATCGCATATGAGCCTGTCTGGGCAATCGGTACAGGAAAAACAGCTACCGACGAGCAGGCGGACGAGGTCAATGGTGCAATAAGAAATGTAATAAAAGAGATCTACGGCATCGATACGGCAGAAAAAATAGTTATCCAATACGGCGGATCCATGAACGCCAAAAACGCGGCCGGACTTCTCGCAAAGCAGCATATAGACGGCGGACTTATCGGCGGAGCTTCTCTTAAGGCTGAAGACTTTTCTGTTATAGTAAAGGCCGCAAAATAAAACGCACCAAACGCAAAACTGATTTAAGAGTAAACTTTAAAAAGGAAATTATTTATGAAAAAACCATTGGTTTTATGTATTCTCGACGGTTTCGGGAAAAATGACAGTGATTACGGCAATGCCATAAAGGCGGCGGCTACCCCAAATCTGACAAAGCTGATTGCGGATAATCCGCATACCTATATCGGTGCGTCCGGTATGGATGTCGGACTTCCGGACGGTCAGATGGGAAACAGCGAGGTCGGCCATACAAATATAGGCGCCGGCCGTGTTGTATACCAGGAGCTCACCCGCATTACAAAAAGCATAGTCGACAAAGACTTTTTCAGCAACGACGCACTTGTCGGAGCGGTAAACAACGCAAAGGAAAACGACAGCGCCCTGCACATAATGGGGCTTGTATCAGACGGCGGAGTGCACAGTCATAACACGCATCTGTATGCCATATTGGAGCTGGCAAAGCGCGCGGGGCTGAAAAAAGTATTCGTTCACGCGTTTCTGGACGGACGTGATGTTGCGCCTACATCCGGCGCGGAATTCGTCCGGGAGCTTGAAGACAAATGCAAAGAGCTGGGTGCAGGAACAGTCGCTACCGTCATGGGCAGATATTATGCCATGGACCGTGACAACCGCTGGGAGCGTGTAGAAAAAGCGTATGCCGCAATGGTTTACGGACAGGGCAACCAAAACCCCGATCCGGTAGCGGCGATACGTGATTCTTATACACGCACAGACGACGAGGGTAAAAATATAACCGACGAATTTGTAGTACCTACCGTGTGCGTCCAAAACGCTCAGATAAGCGAAAAGGACAGCGTGATTTTCTTCAATTTCCGTCCCGACCGCGCGCGGGAGATTACAAGGACGCTGACAGATCCGGAATTCAACGGCTTTGAGCGTAAAAAAGGGTTTATAAATCTGTACTTTGTGTGCATGACCCAATACGACGCGACTATGCCGAATGTGCATATCGCGTTTAAGCCCCAGTCGCTTAAAAATACACTCGGAGAATACCTTTCCGAAAACGGACTTACTCAGCTGCGTATCGCCGAGACGGAAAAATACGCGCATGTCACGTTTTTCTTCAACGGCGGCGTTGAAAAAGTATACGACGGCGAAGAACGGGTGCTTGTAAACTCTCCTAAAGTCGCCACATATGATCTGAAGCCGGAGATGAGCGCGTTTGAAGTCGCGGCGAAAGCTTGTGAGAATATAGAGAGCGGTAAGTTTGACGTTGTGATACTGAACTTTGCCAACTGCGATATGGTCGGCCATACCGGTATATTCGACGCGGCAAAAGCGGCTGTGCAGGCAGTAGACACATGTGTCGGCAAGGTGGTCGCGTCTGTCGAAAAAATGGAAGGCAGTATCATAATAACCGCCGACCACGGCAACGCCGACAAGATGTATGAAGCAGACGGCTCGCCGTTCACCGCTCACACCACAAATCCCGTACCGTTTGTAGTGGTAAACTATCCCTGTACTCTTCGCGAAGGCGGCAGACTGTGCGATATCGCGCCTACCATGCTGAAAATGCTCGGCTTAAAACAGCCAGCTGAAATGACAGGTGAATCTATTATCAAATAAAACTGAATATTACGGGCTTTAGCGGTAGCTGCAACGGAAGCAGCTTTAACGGCAAATGTTCTTTTATCGATAATAAACAAAAGATCCGGTCATTTGGTTTATATCCATATGACCGGATCTTTAAAAAAATCGGCAGGCACATAAGTGCCTGCCGAATTTTATGTCAAGACCAACAGCTGTTACTCGTAATCAACAACGTCTATCCAATGCAGTAAGAATTCACGCTCATGAGCATTGCCCTTTACTGACTGAGACGCGGCAACGATAGGTATCCATTTCTGAACATACTGTTTTGCAGTGTCAGTCTTGCTGCAATACAGGTTCATATATTTATTCGCAAGATCGTTCTTGCCTGCAAGAGAAAACAGAAGATATGTTCTTGCGACATCCGCAGAGGCGTTGCCCTGTGTAGCATGAGACCAGTCGATAATAAACGGGGTACCGTCTTTGGTTATAATGATATTGCTGGGATTGAAATCGCCGTGGCAAACCTTTTTATGCTTGGGCATTCCCTCAAGCCGGGTATGCAGCTCATAGCGAGTTGTAGCGTCAAGGCTTGACTCGGATATTTTTCTTTGCATTTTATCCTTCAGTTTATTAAGCAGCGGACATTTCTGAGAATGGACTTTGATCTGAAGATCTACGAAAAGATTAAGATACTCATCCGTCTTAGAAGGATTTTCCTCCATAAGTGACTCCAGCGTCTTTCCCTCAATAAAATCGGTCACGATAGCCCATTTGCCGTCAATGGTGAGGACCTCGCGCAGCTTGGGAATATCAAGACCTGTCTCTTCCACACGCGCCTGATTGAGCGCCTCATTGAGCACGTTAGCCTTGGAGTAATCCTCGTTGAATAGTTTTACAGCAGCGTCCTTATCGCGGTAAATAGTTTTGTCATTTCTGACAGCGATCACTTTTTCAAGTTTCATTATTTTTTACCTCCGTAATAAGCGTTAAGATACATTTCTTTGATTTCGCTCATAAGCGGATATCTGGGGTTAGCACCGGTACACTGGTCATCAAAAGCCTGTTCTGTCATTTCATCAAGACGGTCAAGGAAGTCTTTCTCGTCAATACCGTAATCCTTTATGGTCTTTTTGATACCGACGCGTTCTTTAAGCTGATCGATAGCTTTTATAAGGTTTTCAAGCTTTTCCTCATTTGTCTTGCCTGAAATACCCAGACTGTCAGCGACCTGAGCATAGCGTTCAAGGGTATGCGGGTGATCATACTGTGAAAATGTACCCATTTTTGCTGGAGTCTCGCTGGCATTGAAGCGGATGACCTCATCGATCATAAGGGCATTTGCGATACCGTGAGGCAAATGGTGGAAAGCACCCAACTTGTGAGCCATAGAATGGCAGACGCCCAAAAACGCATTGGCAAACGCCATACCTGCCATAGTAGCCGCATTGGCCATCTTTTCACGGGCAACCGGATCATGCAGACCGTTGTCATATGCGCGCGGCAGATATTCAAATATAACTTTCAAAGCCTCAGTCGCAAGTCCGTCCGTATAGTCCGTAGCCATAACAGAAGCATACGCCTCAAGAGCATGGGTAACAGCATCAATACCGGACGCAGCTGTAAGACCTTTAGGAGCGGTCATGTGCATATCGGCATCTATTATA
>CALXGU010000134.1 GCA_944387905.1 uncultured Clostridia bacterium | reverse complement strand
GCATCTTGACGGTCAGAGCAACAGAGTGATGATATTGACAGGTCCGAATATGGCAGGAAAATCGACATATATGCGGCAAAACGCCATGATAATTTTAATGGCTCAGATAGGATCATTTGTGCCGGCAAAAAGTGCGCATATAGGAGTTGTTGATAAGATATTTACGCGTGTAGGCGCATCTGATGATCTGGCAGCGGGTCAGCCGACATTTATGCTGGAAATGCTTGAGGTCGCTTATATACTGAAAAACGCGACCTCAAAGAGCTTTCTTGTTTTTGATGAGATCGGCAGAGGAACGTCTACATATGACGGTATGAGTATTGCAAAAGCAGTTGTGGAATATGTGGCAAATAAAAAGAAAATCGGCGCAAAAACACTTTTTGCAACACACTACCATGAGCTTTGTGAGCTTGCCGACACTGTTGAAGGAGTCATAAACTGTAATGTCGCTGTTAAAAAACGCGGTGATGAAATAGTGTTCTTGAGAAAAATCGTACCCGGCGGAACAGATGACAGCTTTGGTATAGAAGTGGCGGCTCTTGCAGGTATTGACGGTTCAATAGTCAAACGTGCAAAAGAGGTTTTGCATGAGCTTGAAACAAGCGGTAAAGTCAAAATAATAACAAAATACGAAAATCAAGATGCACAGATCAGTGTGACAGATCTCAACTCCAATGAGATAATTGAAAAACTAAAAACATTAGACGTCAGCACTATTACTCCTATCGAAGCGATGGGGATATTATATGAGCTTTCAAACAAGGCTAAGCAGTAAACGGAGAATAAAATGCGAAAGATCAAGGTACTAAATAAAAATTTGTCTAATATGATAGCTGCCGGAGAGGTCGTAGAACGCCCGGCCAACGTTGTAAAAGAGCTGGTCGAAAATTCTATTGACAGCGGAGCCGATAATATAGTTATTGAGATTCGCAACGGAGGCAAGACATATATACGTGTCACTGACAACGGCTGCGGTATGACAAAAGAGGACGCAAGGACCGCTTTTTTAAGACATGCCACAAGTAAGATATCCTGTGAGGCAGATCTGTTTAATATAAGTACAATGGGTTTTAGAGGAGAGGCTCTTGCGGCAATATCCGCGGTATCAAAAGTCGAGCTTATGACCGCAGTGTCTCTTGACTATTACGGAACGGACATAATAATTGAGGGAGGAGAGGAGATCAGCTGTAAAGAATTAGGTCTTCCCGAGGGTACGACAATTATTGTGCGTGATCTGTTTTATAATACACCGGCACGCATGAATTTTTTGAAAAAAGACGCTACGGAAAATGCTAATATAGTTTCGCTGATAAATAAGTTCGCAATCGGCTATCCGAATATATCTTTTAAACTTATTTCTGATAATAAGTTGTCTTTGACAACTGACAAAAGTCTTGAACTTATAGAAACAATATATTCTGTTTTCGGAAAAGAAATCAGCGATAATCTGATAAAAGCTGAACGCCTTGAACAGGACGTTTGCGTCACCGGTTATGTGGGCGTACCCAGATGCAGCAGATCAAACAGAAATTTTCAATTATTTTATGTGAATAACAGAATTGTAAAAAGCAAAACGTTAACGGCAGCTATTGACAGGGCGTACCATAATTTGCTTATGAACGGCAAGTATGCCGTAAGTATTCTTTTTATCAGCCTTGCATATGACAAGGTTGATGTCAATGTACATCCCACAAAAAGTGAAGTCAAGTTCTCGGATGAAAAGAGAATATTCGACGCTGTTTACTATGCTGTGAAAAATGCCTTGGAGTGTGAGCCGCAGATAAATGAAAAGGTATCACGGTTTTTTGAAAATACGGAGACTGCCGGACAAACGGATATAAAGACCGAACCGGAGAAGCCGGCAGAATCATTTAGCAATCTGAATTTTACAAAACTGAACACATTTGATGATTTAAATGCACAGAATACGGCATCGGAGTATAATAAAGAGATCCCGGTTATAACTTCGGAACCCTATATAAATAAAAAGCGGTATCAATATGTAAGCTCAAGTCTTCAGGACAGCGGGTATTTTGTAAGAGAGACCAAGCTTGATCCGGAAGAACTTTCTAATAAATTCAGCTTTGACAAAGCAGATGATTCATTTATTCTCAAACCGGAAATTCCATACAGATATGTAGGTGAAATATTTAAAACTTATATAGTTATAGAAAGCGGAAACAGTTTTTATCTGGTGGACAAGCATGCTGCGCATGAACGGATATTATTTGATAAAATCTATGATACATATAAAAACAGTGAAAAGTACAGTCAGCAGCTGTTGGCAGGGATACCCGTGACTTTGTCTCCGGAGGAGGCGGATGTAGCGCGCCGTAACAAGGATAAACTTGAAAAACTCGGTTATGAATATGATACTTTCGGTGATTATGATGTCATTTTGAGAACAATTCCTTATGTTATATCTCCCGGAGACACAGTTTCGGCTTTTACCGAAATGATTGAAATCCTGAGTGAAAACAAAAACCTCGATATGACGGAATTTGAAAACGCAACGCTCAAGATGCTCTCATGCAAAGCCGCCGTAAAAGCTGGCTTTGACAGCAGTGATCAAGAACTTGAAAGCTTTATAAAAAAATTACTGCTTGAAGGGAATGTAAACTACTGTCCGCACGGCCGACCCATAATCTGTGAATATACCAAAGAGAGTATTGAAAAAGCTTTCAAGAGGATACTTTGATATGGAGCGCAGAAGAATTATAGTTGTCTGCGGTCCGACTGCGTCAGGTAAAACAGCGCTCGCAATAGAGATCGCAAAGCGCTGTGACGGAGAAATAGTATCTGCGGATTCAATGCAGATCTATAAAGAAATGAATATCGGCACGGCAAAGCCAGATCCTTCCGAAATGCAGGGAATACCGCATCATATGCTTGATGTAGCATCTGTGACAGAACAGTACAATGTGTCAAGATATGTTGATGAGGCCAATCAAGCTATAGAGGGGATATTTGCAAAAAACAAAAATGTCATAATAGCCGGCGGTACAGGATTGTATATAGACAGCCTTATCAACAATATAAACTTTTTTGAAATTGATAATGATTATGCTTATCGCAATGATCTGGTTGAACTCGCTTCAGAAAAGGGGAATATTTTCGTGCACGGTTTGCTTAGAAAAGTAGATGAACCGACGGCAGACAGACTTCATCCGAATGATTTGAAACGAGTAATCCGTGCTTTAGAGGTTTATAAAGTCATCGGTAAGACAATGTCTCAAATACAACTTGACAGTAAACGCAGGCGTAAATTTGATCCGATATTTATAGGCCTTGATTATAAAGACAGATCAGTATTATACGATCGTATAGAAAAACGTGTGCAAAAAATGATTGATAACGGCTTGGAAAATGAAGCGCGTGCTCTTATTGGCTTAGAGCTTTCAAATACCGCTGCCGCTGCAATCGGATATAAAGAAATGTTTGAATATGTCCGCGGGGAAACAACGCTTGAAACAGCAGTCGGCACTATTTGCAAAAAAACTCGTAATTATGCTAAAAGGCAGCTGACATGGTTCAGAAAAAACAGCGAAATAAACTGGTTTGATCCGCCAAGCTATTGCTATGATATAAATAAAATTACAGACGACGTTTTGAATGTCATCGCTTTAAAGGAAAACAAAAATGAAGACCAGATTTAATTTTATAAAACTATTAATAGCTCTTTTTTCAGTATTCGTTTGTCTGGTTATAGTCTATCAGATATATTGTTATTTTTATGTTTCTGTTGCAACCGAATATGCAACAATAATTGAATGTGAGGATACAGAAACAGTTACAGGCTATTTTTTGCGTGATGAGTCAATTAAAGTATATTGATATAACGGTAAACAGCGGAGAAAAAGTGTCTAACGGCGGAGTTATAGCAAATGTATATTCTTCTGAGGATTCAGCAAAAACGCAGTCTCAGATCAGGGACCTTCAGCTTCGTATCGACGAAATCAAGTCGGTTATATCAGCGGCATCCGGATACAATTCCGGCAGTGAGTATAAAAATGAAATCAAAAAAGATGCTATAAGCATATCGGATAGTCTTGACAGAGGCGATGTATCTGCGGCATTTACAGCGGCATCTGATTTTACGTCAAACGTAATCAAGAGTAAAATTTCGAAGGGTGAAATAACAAATTATACCGATAAATTGAAAGAGTTGGAATCTCAGATGTCAGCACTTGTGTCTTCAGCCGCTCCCGTGGCAAGTTATATAACCGCTGCTAATTCCGGCTATTTTGTACAAAAGGCGGACGGTCTTGAAAATCAACTGTCTCTTGAACTGGGAGAGGATATTACGGCTCAGACATTTATGTCTATTGAAGAAAAATGTTCGCAAAATACATCTTATACAGAAAATTATATAGGAAAGCTGGTCAAAGGCTCCGTATGGAGAGTATGTTTTAAAACAGACAGTGAAAAATTTGAAAATACTGATATCGGTTCTGTTTTGTATATTCGTATACCATCTGTGACAGACGATAAAATAAAATGTACTGTGACCAGTATTTCGAACGATAGTGATTATACATATGTAGTTATTGAATCCAATGTCATTTCAG
>CALXGU010000133.1 GCA_944387905.1 uncultured Clostridia bacterium | reverse complement strand
CCTCTATCGTTCTGCCTATGGACATGACCTCGCCCGTCGCCTTCATTTGAGTAGAGAGCTGATTTGACGCGAGCGCAAATTTATCAAACGGAAACCTGGCCATTTTTGTCACGACATAATCGAGCGCCGGTTCAAACGACGCAGGTGTATTGGCTATCTGAATCTCGTCAAGAGTGAGTCCCACCGCGATTTTCGCCGATACTCTTGCGATCGGATAACCCGACGCCTTTGAAGCGAGAGCAGAGGATCTTGAGACTCTGGGATTTACCTCTATAAGGTAATAGTCAAATGACTGTGGGTCAAGCGCAAACTGCACATTGCATCCACCCTCTATTTTGAGCGCGCGTATGATTTTGAGCGCACTGTCGCGCAAAAGATGGTACTCCTTGTTGGTAAGCGTCTGACTGGGACATACCACGACCGAGTCGCCGGTATGTATACCGACAGGATCGATATTTTCCATATTGCAGATGGTGATGACCGTATCGTTTTTGTCGCGCATGACTTCGTATTCGATTTCTTTATAGCCCTTTATGGACTTTTCGACCAGCACCTGATGTACGGGCGACAGCTTGAGCGCATTTTTCATTATCTCTCTGAGCTGATCTTCATCATCGGCAAATCCTCCGCCTGTTCCGCCCAGAGTGAAAGCCGGGCGCAGTACTACCGGGTAACCTATTTCCCGTGCCGCCGCAACGCCCTCATCTATAGAATGGGTAATAATACTGGGCAGCACCGGTTCGCCCAGACCCTCGCAGAGCTGTTTGAACTTTTCCCTGTCCTCCGCCATCTCAATAGAATCGGACGGGGTACCTAAAAGCTCAGTCTGACATTCCGCGAGCACGCCTTTTCTCTCAAGCTGCATCGCAAGATTAAGACCCGTCTGTCCGCCAATGCCCGGAACTATAGCGTCAGGGCGCTCGTAGCGTATTATTTTTGCGATGTACTCAAGCGTCAGAGGCTCCATATATACTTTATCGGCAATTGTGGTATCTGTCATTATGGTAGCCGGATTGGAGTTGGCGAGTATTACCTCATAGCCCTCTTCTCTGAGAGCAATACAAGCCTGAGTTCCGGCGTAGTCAAACTCTGCCGCCTGACCGATCACTATCGGACCCGAGCCGATAACAAGCACCTTCTTTATATCTGTTCTCTTAGGCATTGTATTTTCCCTCCATCAAATCTATAAATCTGTCAAAAAGGTATGTGCTGTCCTGAGGTCCGGGCGCACTTTCGGGATGGTACTGGACCGAGAACACGCGGTCGCGCGGGCAATGTGCGCCTTCAACGGTATTGTCTAATAGATTTATATGCGTGATTTCAAGCCCGGTATCCTTGAGGCTGTCGGCGTCGACGGCATAGCTGTGGTTCTGGCTTGTAATTTCTATCTTTCCGGTCTCAAGATTTTTTACCGGATGATTGCCGCCGCGGTGTCCGAACTTCAGCTTGTATGTGTCGGCGCCGTAGGCAAGGCTTATCATCTGATGGCCCAGACATATACCGAAGATCGGATATTTGCCGCGCAGGGCCTTTATCATATTTATAACCGGCACCACGTCCTGCGGATCGCCCGGACCGTTTGAAATAAATATACCGTCCGGCGCGATCTTTTCTATTTCCTGCGCCTGTGTATTCCATGGCATGACCGTAACGTTGCAGCCTCTGGCATTAAGGCTGCGGATTATATTCAGCTTTATTCCGCAGTCAACAGCTACGACATTATATTTATGGTTTGAGGTGCGGGAATACCATTTCTTTTTGCAGCTGACAGTTTCCACGGCATTATGAGGCACAGGAGTTTTTGCGATTATTTCCAGCGCTTCGTTCAGGCTCGTATCAGGCGAGGTTATCAGCGCCCGCCTGCTGCCGATATCCCTTATGGATCGGGTCAGCCTTCTGGTATCGATACCCTCTATTCCGGGTATATGGTTTTCCTCTAAAATCTCGGACAGAGTCTTGGTATATCTGAAGTTTGACGGATTGTCGTTGTATTCTCTTACTATCAGCCCGCCTATAGTAGGTATACGGCTTTCAAAATCGTCGTCAGCTATTCCGTAATTACCGATTATCGGATACGTCATGACAACAGCCTGAAACGTGTACGACGGATCGGAAATGATCTCCTGATACCCGACCATCGAAGTATTGAACACGATCTCGCATACGCTCTGCTTTGTCATATCTCCGAAGGCGTAGCCGTAATACTGCTGCCCGTCCTCAAGTACAAGTTTTCTGTCATACTTTCTGTTCATATTTCCTCTCCTTTATAAACCGTTGAAATCCTTTTGCCGTAGACAGTGCGTCCGTCAAAAGGCGTAGCGTGTCCCATTGATTCAAACTTCTGCGGCTCCACTTCAAAGCACGCGTCAAGATCGAATGCTGTAAAGCAGTCCGAGTTATCGATGCCAAACCTTTTTGCAGGCGCGGCGCTCATAGCCCAGATAAGCCTGTCCAGTTTTATTTTTCCTGTCCTGACAAGCTCTGTATACAGTACCGGGAAAGCCGTTTCAAGCCCTACGACACCCATGGGGCTTGATACAAGTCCGCGTGATTTTTCTTCAGAAGTATGCGGAGCGTGATCGGTGGCTATCATATCCACCGTACCGTCGCGCAGGCCCTCTATAAGCGCGTCCCTGTCGTCCTCAGAGCGAAGAGGGGGATTCATTTTGAATCTGCCGTTTTCCTGCAGGTCGTTTTCTGTAAGCGTAAGATAATGCGGCGCCGTTTCGCAGGTTATGTCAACGCCGCTTTTTTTAGCCTGGCGTATAAGCTCCACACTTTCTTTTGCCGACACATGACAGACATGGTATGAACAGCCTGTCGCTGCGCACAGCTCGATGTCTCTTGCTATCTGTCTCCACTCGGATTCTGACGGGATACCGATATGGCCGTGGGTTTTTGCGTAAACTCCGTCATGGATATATCCTTTACCCGCAAGGAAAATATCCTCGCAGTGTGCGCTAATGACCTTGCCCAGCTGTTTGGCTTTTACCATTGCCGCACGCATGATCTCTTCGTTTTGGACACCGCGTCCGTCGTCCGAAAATCCCGCAACAAACGGCGCCATGCCCTCCATATCGGACAGCCGCTCTCCGTCTTGATTCACCGTTATCGAACCCATAGGCAGGACCTGTATCACGGCGTCACGCCGTATTATATCAAGCTGGACTTTAAGATGCTCCATACTGTCCGGCACCGGGTTTAAGTTTGGCATTGTGCAGACTGCCGTAAAACCGCCGTTTGCGGCGGCAAGGCTGCCTGTGCGTATCGTTTCCTTAAAAGAAAAACCCGGCTCGCGAAAATGTACATGTACATCAACGAAACCGGGAAAAATATAAACATTATTTGATAGATTTTGAATGTCTGAATTTATAAACACTGCGTCCGAAGAAAAATTATCCTTAAAAACCAAATTTCCGTCTTTATAAATATATGCCTTGCTGTAAAACGGGCTCATTTCCAACCTCCGCAAATTTTTTCAATTATATCACAAAGAAGAAGTCTTGTCAACCGATTTTTAAATGAAAATAATATAATTTCATAAAGCACGGCAGCCTGGGCTGCCGTGCTTTATATCAAATTTTTCATCCAAGCATTTCAAGCACTTTATCGTGAAGCTCGGTAAGAAATTTACTGTTTCTGGGATAGTTCTCAAAGGTTATCTGCTCTCCCGCAAGCTCATTTATAAGCGTCAGGACTTTTTCTCTGCCGATTTTACGCTCCAGCATTTTAAGAAGCATCCTGTCCTGGATCGCGTCATAAAATACCTTTGAGCGTATCGACTCGATGGCTTTGCCCTTATACGGATATACCGAATACGGATCGCCTGAAGGCCATGAGTTAAGTCCGTCGCTTGTAAGGTACGGGTCTATTTTATTTTCCGCGCCGGCTGAATAATAGAAGTTGTAGCCCCACTGTAAAAATCCTTTCATATCTGCGGCGTAAAGCTGTACTCCCATTATACGATTGCGGTAAGACGGCATTGCGAAGAATCGGTTTGAGACCTTGTCGCCCTGACTGCAGCAATAGTAACACCAGCGTTCTTTTATATCACGCTCCATAAACGGCTGTATATGGTTTGTGGCGCAGACGGGGTATTCTATAAGACCGTTGTCGTAAAATTCCACATTTGACAGAGCATCCATTATTTTGTAACCCTTCAGATACGCAGACACAAATTTTTTGGCCGCAAGATAATTCTCATAATCCGGCTTATTGGGATCTACGCGGGGCTCGTCGGATATATGAAAATAACACTTATCCGCTATTTTCAGCGCCTCAAGGTGACTTGTAAGCGCAGGCAGAAACTGGGACAGAAAGTTTTTATACATATCGCTCATAGCCGCGACATGCCAGCCGAATAAATGCTCGTCCCTGCCGTTTACGTTGACTATGATCTTAGGGCAATAAGCGACACCCCACTGTGTGAAAAGGTGCGACATTTCAAAGTACTCGATGCCGTACTTGTGACAGATATCCACCCATTTGTCAAGCAGAGAGAAATCAAATTCGTATTTATCGCCTGTTTTGACAACGCGTACAAGCTGCATTGTGGGGCGCTGTGTTCCGACTGCCGTATCAAG
>CALXGU010000132.1 GCA_944387905.1 uncultured Clostridia bacterium | reverse complement strand
TTTGCGTGCATATATCTCTTTTTTTATATTTTTAAATTCTATCCGTTCGGGAACGTAACACTTGCTACTGTTGACGCTGATATACAGTATATAGACTTATTCTCCTATTTAAAGGATGTATTATCCGGCAATAACACTATCAGCTATACATATTCGAATATGCTGGGCGGCGATACGCTTTCCATTTTCAGCTACTACCTTGCCTCCCCGTTCAATCTTCTGCTGCTTTTGTTTGACAAGTCAAATATCCTGACGTTTTTCAACCTGATATGCGCTTTAAAGATAAGCATGTGTGCTCTGACAATGAGTATATTTCTTGGCGGTCGATTTGAGAAAAGACTCCCGCCTATTTTCGTGTTGCTGCTTTCACTCAGCTATGCGTTTATGCAGTATAATCTGACTCAGGTAGATAATGTGATGTGGCTTGACGGAGTATATATGCTGCCTCTTATGCTTTTGGGAGTTTACAGGGCGGTTAATAATAAAAATCTGATACTTCTGTCTGTATCTACCGGACTGTGTATAATATTCAACTGGTATATAGCAGGCATGTGCTGTCTGTTTACTATCATCTGGTTTTTCTTTGAGTGCGCGCTTAAATGTCTGGATCAAAAAAACGGAAGTTTTATGTTAAAGGACATGTTATTGTCTGTGCTCGTTTATGGCTCCGGCATGGTCATAGGTCTTTTGCTCAGCGCCGGACTGTTTTTGCCGACGGTATATTCCATGCTGGGCGGCAAAGGCGTAGATTGCTATTTTTCATATAAATTTATCGGGAATATATTAAATGCAGTAAACGGGTATAGATTGGGGGCAATCAGTACTAACGGTAATCCTTCGCTCTATTGCGGAAGTGTGGCGATGATAGGTGCGGTTTCACTGTTTGTATCGAAGGAAATTTCACGAAAGCATAAGCAGCTGTTGGGAGCAATGTTCGTGTTTGTGCTCATGACTTTGTTTTGGCAGCCGCTGTATATGTTGTTTTCGCTTCTGCGCCCGATAGGCAGCCACTTGATAAGACATGCGTTTTTAAGTATATTTGCTCTGATATTTATGTCGGCGTACTTCTTTTCCTCAAGTTCCCAAAACATGTCAAAGTATATTCTGACATCGGTATTTTCTTTTTCTTTGCTTTTGCTGCTACTTGAATATATATCCCCATCCATCGGGTTGCAAAGCGTTTATTATACTATTATAGCTGCGGTCGCGGCGGCATTGCTTGCGACAGTTGTGCTTCGCAGCCGTGCTGCATGTGTACTGTCTGTGTTTGTGCTTCTTGCGGAACTGGGTGTCAATACAGTACTGATAGCAATATCAGGACAAGGCGTAAGTTACGGCAAGCATACTCAGCAATATCAAATACAGCAGCAGCAACAGATATCTGAAATAAAGGATTACGACACGGGCTTTTACCGTATATCTCAGACGGTCAAAAGAACAGGCGCGTCGTATAACGATTCTATGGCATACGGCTTTGCGTCAAATGCCGGATTTACATCCTGCGCGGACAATGACCAGCTTGATTTTCTGGAACGGCTGGGATATCGTATTGAGGGCGAGTGCATCACAGTCGTGGAGGATCCGGTGATAGCCGCAGACTCGCTTTTGGGAGTAAAGTATGTTATATCAGATACTCCGATCGCGGGACTTGAACCGGTAGAAGAGATAGAAAGCCATACCGGCACGGTATATCAAAATCCGTATTGTCTGCCGATGGCATACGTTATTAACGACTTTGACCAGAAGGATTATGACTATATAAATCCGTTTGAATATCACAATCAGCTTTTCAGCCGGCTTACAGGCGAGAAGACTGAATTGTACAAGTGCCTTGACAGTACCCGTACCGATACTGACAGCGGATTTGAATACACCTTCCGGATGCCTCAGGGCAATTATGCTCTTTACGGTAATTTTGATATCGAGGGGTATTCTCAAAAAGCTGTTCTGAATCTAAACGGAAAAAAGACAATAAATTACGGAAGCTGGCTGTCCCGCAGTGTGTTCAGTATACCTGCGCAAGGCGGACAAAGCGTAACAGTAGGTGTCAGTGCGGATGATACCTGGAATTTTTCCGAGGCGCAGTTTTATGCCTTGGATCTTGACGTGCTGAAGGCTGTCTCACACAGTCTTTCCGGGAATGCAGTAACTGATATGACTTTTGATAATGATCGTATATACGGCTCTGTTTATTCTGAAAACGGCGGATATGCCGTTCTTGCCGTTCCGTATTCCGAAAGTTGGAGTTTTGAGATAAACGGCGTGCCGACAGAACAGCTTTCATTGGGTGATGGACTTACCGTTCTTCCGCTTTCCGAAGGTCAAAACGATATACAAGCAAAATACACAATACCGTTTTTGACTCTGGGAATTCTGATATCGGTCATCGGTGTTCTGATTTTAATCGCCGCCGCTGTTGTTACTTATAACCAAAAAATAAGGGACATGCTTTTTAAAATAATCAACACTCCTGCAATGCGTTATTTGTTGGCGGGCGGGGCGACAACACTTGTAAATCTTGTGGTTTTTGCATTCCTCTGCAGTGTGGTAAAGATCGAGGTAAATATAAGCAATGTAATTTCCGTCATATGCGCAATTATTTTTGCATATGTGGTGAACAAGTTGTTTGTGTTCGATTCAAAATGCGGTAATGCCAAAGAACTGAGAACGGAGTTTCTGAAGTTTGCCGGCGCGCGCGGACTTACAATGGCGATAGAGGTCGGAGGTGTGTTCCTGTTGTATAATATAATAGGACAGAATGAGATGATCGCAAAGATTGAGACACAAGTTATCGTTCTTGTATTGAATTATATAATAAGTAAGTTTTTTGTTTTCAATAAAGACTCAAAGGGGGCATAGCAATGCTGCTGTCGGTGGTGGTTCCGTGTTATAACGAAGAAAAAAATATCCGCCCGTTTTATGACAAGGTGGTAACAGAGCTTGGTGATATAATACATGATACCGAACTGATTTTTGTAAATGACGGAAGTCGTGATAAGACCGCTGACGAACTGAAAAAATTGATAGGTCAGACGCAGTGTAAGATAAAGGCTATCAGTTTTTCACGCAATTTCGGCAAGGAAGCGGCGCTCTATGCGGGATTTGAAAACGCCGCGGGTGAATATACGGCAGTAATAGATGCGGATTTGCAGCAAAATCCGAAATATATTATCCAAATGCTTGAGATAATAAAAAATAACCCTGAATATGACGGGGTCGCGGCATATCAGAGTCTGCGGCATGAGAGCAAGACACTGTCTTTTTTTAAAAACTGCTTTTATAAGCTTATCAATAAAATCACAGAGGTTGAATTTTACAGATCTGCGAGTGATTTCAGGATTCTTAGCCGCAAAATGGTAGATGCTGTATTATCCATGCCCGAAAAGTGCAGATTTTCAAAAGGTATTTTCTCATGGATAGGTTTCAATGTATACTATATGCCGTATGAGGTGGAATCCAGGCTGAGCGGGACCTCGAAATGGAATTTCTGGAAGCTAACTGCTTATGCCGTAAACGGTATAGTAGCATTTTCCGATAAGCCGCTTATAATATCTTCGATACTCGGTTTTCTGCTTTTTGCCGTGGCGATTATACTCATGCTGATTGTAATAATTAAAACTCTTATATTCGGTGATCCGGTATCGGGATTTCCCACGCTGGCATCGCTTATTCTGTTTCTTTCGGGAATACAGCTTTTGTGTATCGGTATAATAGGTCAGTATTTAGCCAAAATTTACACAGAGTCAAAGTCCCGGCCTGTTTATATAGTAAAAGATATACTTGAAAATAATAAATAAAAGCCCGGATATCCGGGCTTTTTTATTTGTGAAAACAGTGTGTGCCTGTCTGTATTATTTGATATAAATAATCGCATGACAGACAAAACCGTTCAAATAAAAAAAGCGCCGCGTGCTGCGGCGCTTTAGTGATTAAACTTATACTATGCCGTGGGCAAGCATTGCATTTGCGACTTTCAAAAATCCTGCAATGTTGGCGCCGGCTACAAGATTGCCCTTCATGCCGTATTCTGCTGCGGCTGAAGAAGCGTTTTTATAGATATTTTGCATAATGCCTTTAAGTTTTGCATCGACCTCTTCAAAGGTCCAGCTGTAGCGCATTGAGTTCTGGCTCATTTCAAGAGCGCTTGTGGCAACACCGCCTGCGTTGGCGGCTTTTGCGGGAGCAAACAGCACTCCGCTGTCAAGGAATACTTTTGTGGCTTCAAGTGTTGAGGGCATGTTTGCACCTTCGCCGACAGCATAACAGCCGTTTGCCACAAGAGTCTTAGCGGACTGTTCGTCGATCTCGTTCTGCGTTGCGCAGGGCAGGGCGATATCGCATTTGATTGTCCAAATACCTGAGCAGCCTTCTGTATACTGAGCGTCTTTATGATAGCTGAGATATTCTTTTATTCTCTTGCGCTCCACTTCTTTTATCTGCTTTACGGCATCCAGATCAATTCCGTTTTTATCGTATATATAACCGTTTGAATCGGAGAGCGCAACCACCTTGCCGCCAAGCTCTGTGGCTTTTTGAATAACAAGATTTTGTGCCTCTGTTTTGAGCACACTTTGTGCAAGATAGAGCTGAA
>CALXGU010000131.1 GCA_944387905.1 uncultured Clostridia bacterium | reverse complement strand
CGGGAGTAATGGAAATATTCCTGTGATCGGAAAAAGCCATGCGGTAAAGCGCGCTCATCGGTTCGCCCTGTGAACCTGTAGTTATTATCACCATATCTTTTTGGGGAAATTTATTTGCCTGGTCTATTGTCACAATCGTGCCCTTTGGATAATCTAAATACCCCAGTTCATGCGCCACAGCTATAACGCTTTCCATGCTCCGTCCGGAAATTGCGACCTTTCTTCCGTATTTGACAGCGGTTGTTATTATCTGCTGAACACGGTGGACATTTGATGAAAATGTCGCTATAAATATACGCTTGTCACGAGCTCTTGCAAAAATATTTTCTATCGACACACCTACCTTGCGTTCCGAAAGTGCCATACCCGGGCGCTCGGCGTTTGTGGAATCGGACATCAAAAGCAATACTCCCTCGCGTCCCAGCTGACCCAGACGGGTAAGATCTATCATACGTCCGCGTATAGGCGTTGTGTCGATCTTAAAATCGCCCATATCGATTATTGTACCTACAGGAGTCTTTATGGCAAACGCCGCACTGTCGGCTATTGAATGATTGACCTTAATAAACTCGACAGAAAAACAGCCGCGGTTTATAATGTCACCCGGCTTGCATTCCATAAGGATGCTCTGTTTGTCCAGCCTGTGCTCGGCAAGCTTGCGCTTGATCAGGCCGAGAGTGAGTTTGTTGGCAAAAACCGGCACATTTACCTCTTTAAGAAAATAAGGGAGCGAACCGATATGGTCCTCATGCCCGTGCGTCACAAAAATCCCGCGCAGCTTCTGACGATTTTTAAACACGTAGGTAAAGTCGGGTATAACGTGGTCAATTCCCAGCATATCCGCATCGGGAAAGGCCAGACCGCAGTCAATTATGATCATATCATCGCCGTATTCTATGACGGTAATATTCTTGCCTATCTCATCAAGCCCGCCAAGAGGTATGACCTTGAGTTTCTTTTTGGAAGAAACGCGTTTTTGAGCCGCTGTATCCTGCTGAGCTGAAATGTTTTCATTTTGTGTCAATGCCATACCGGATGATCTCCTGCCCGCGGCAGATTTGCTCTCGACGCGCTTTGTGCCTGTAGAGCTTTTTTCCGGTTTCCGGCTAATCTGAGTCACAGTTCCGCCGGCGTACGCAGACAAAGTCGGATTTTTACTTTCCCGCTTTAAGCTGCCTGCCGGTTTTGAAGCGGCATTGGCTGAATTTGAAACGCGCTGTCTTCTTTTTGACATCTGACCTACAGCTCTGCCGCCCGTATCCGATGCGGATTTTTTAATGTTTTTAGTTTTTACGGTACTGTTTTTACCTTTTTTGCTGTTTGTATCAGAATTTTGTTTTTTTACGGCACCTGCCGCCTTGTCAGCCAGACTGTCAAGCCTTGCTATTTTTTCTTTAAGCTCCATGTATACTCCTTACAACCGTAAATCACGGCCCAATAAAAATTAATGAAACAATAATAAACCGAGGCATAGCTTGCTATGCCTTTTTATCTAACAGCCGGCCATTGCGTCCTGCCGACTTATTTCCCTTTTAATAGTATATCACGAATATTTCAAATATACAAGAACAATTTAAAAGTACACAATATTTCACTTGTCATTTTGTATAATTTTCAATTATTAAATTTGTTGATTTTCCAAAGTTTTATTCTTTTATAATTTTTGGTAAAAAAATGCAACATTTCAGCTATCAGATTACATATATAGGTGAAAAATAAAAATGATAGATAGGGGGAAACCGTTATGAGCAAATTTGTATAAAATTATAACTAAAATAAACATGTTTAAAAGGAGAACTATAATGAAAAAAGTCAAAAGAAAACTTTGTTTATTATCTGTTTTAATAATGCTTGTCAGCTTCTCATCAAATTCCTTGGCGTACAGAATAATGCAATACAGCGGCATAAATTGCGGTGGTGTTTTAGATGGCTATATAGTATTTCAGTCCTGATCGGGACTGACAAATGAGACAAGATGGGCTATAGACTATGCCTCAAGACAATGGAACACAAGAACAGGAAATACAGTTTTGTATCATTCATCACAACAACACGATACGAATATAGCAAGCCAGTACGACGGCAAAAATCTTATAACAAAAGTACCCATGACCTCTTGGGATGATGAAAATACACTAATGCTCACTACAAGCTGGGTAAGAAGCGATGATCCCTATAAATATCACATTGAAAGTGATATAGAAATAAATTCGCTTAAAAGCTGGTATAACAACGGCAGCATGAACGGCTATGACATACAGAATGTCATGACGCATGAGTTTGGCCATATGTTAGGGTTAGATGACCTAAATAACTATACGGAATCAGAATATACCATGTATCATCCGGTAGCTTACGGAGAGACGAAAAAAAGAACTTTAGAGCAAGATGACCTAAACGGTTTTTATGCTATTTACAGTTAGGGAGGAATAATCATGAAAAATAATTATTTAATAAAAAGACTGACGGCAGTTATTTTATCGGCAATATTTGTATTTTCACTGTTTTCCTGCAGCAAAGGCGACAGCGTAAACGGCGATACCCGAGACTTTGGTGAACCAGCGCAGAGTGCAGGAGAGGATACGCGGGAATTTGATGAAGTGATACAGAGCGCAAGCTACGAATATCTGTCACCGCAGAAGCTTGAAGAGGAAGCCGACCTTATCGCGGTATTAAAATTCACCGGCAGCACCGAGCAGGTGATACTGCCTGATCAGGCGGAAAAGGAATATCCCGATGAGATCTACACCGATTATGAGATGCAAGTTATCGACACCGTAAAAGGAGAAGCGCCCGAATCGATAAAGATAAGAGCCTTCGGAGGAACATACAACGGTATCATATACTCCCGCAGAGGCAATCCGGATTTTGAAGAGGGTCGCAAATACTTCATATACCTTCGCAGAGATCCTCAAACCGATCGCTATTCACTCATAGCCGGAGGCGGCAATATATTTGATATAAAAGATGACGGGACGCCGGATGTCGAGAGCAAAAAGAGTCAAGAGGACACCGCAGAGATAATGAGCCTTTACAATTCAAATATAAACGCCGAAGATATTGCAGCAATACAATAAAGCTTAAAACCGCATACAGCTTACAGTCAGCAACAAAGCGGTAAACAAAAAACAACAGGGATCAATCCCTGCTGTTTTTATCTGAAAACCAAAAGAACCTTTCCTAAAACAGTTTCGGCTTTTACATGTTCTAACAAAAATGAATTATCCCCTTTACAATACAATAATTTCCCTTTTATTTTTAAAAGTCTATGCACAATTAATTCGTTATTATAGAAAAATACTAATATATCTCCAGGATAGTATTCTTCTTGTTTTTTGCAGCTAATTAAATCTCCCTCCAATAAAAAAGGGTTCATACTCAAGCCTGCAACAGTTAGTTCAAATGGTATTTCCGTTTCGCTTATTTTTTTTTAAAACTGTAAAATCAAGTGAATTACCCATATAAAACATTCCAATTAACTAATTAAATTTCAACATAGCATCGTCTATTTTGTTGTTTAATATAAGTTCAACAGCTATGCATGCTTTTTCGAGTGCCTTATTAGTTGCAGATATCTCATCATTAGTCATATCTGACACCACCCATTTCTCTAAAGAACAATCCTCTCCTGGACGTCCAACACCAATTCTAATTCTTGGAAAATCACTGGTACATAAGTGTTCAATTACACTATTAATACCCTTATGCCCACCTGAACTGCCTTTTCTACATATTCGCATTTTACCTGGTGAAAAATATATATCATCGAAAACAATCAATAACCGATGTGGAGGTATATTGTTTTTTTTCAAGCATTCAAGCACGGCTATTCCACAATTATTCATGTACGTTAATGGTTTCATCAGCATACATGAATGATTTCCAATGTTTCCAATTCCAATTTGAGCATTGAACTGTATAATATTCATTTCTATATTGTGATTTTTAGATAACAAATCAATACAAGAAAATCCAATATTATGCCTGTTATATTTATGCTCTATGCCCTTATTTCCCAAACCGACAATTACCCATTCTATTGATGTTTGCTTTTTCAAGAAAATCTTCTCCTAATAAGAAATAACTACTAATTTAAAGCTTTTTGCTCAGCGTTGTGACTGGGTACGTACGCTTTTTTAAAGCTTTTTGCTCAGCGTCATGACTGAAGGCCTGCCGTTTTTATGTATTCCGGGATATTTGAGCTGTCGAACCTATAGTGAGCGGTTACCGACATTCTCCAAAGCGCGTTTTCCTCACGTCTTGGCTGTCCCGCATTATGAATGATATACGGCACACCGTCGGCGTTTCTCCTGTCGGATATGATTCCAATATGCCTTGTACCGTTTACAATCACTATATCTCCCGGCTGAAACTGCTCAATATCGCTGATATCCGCCGTAAGGCTTACGGCATATTTATCAAAAAATATTTTTAAATTCTGCACACGGCGAAAATCGATATTTTTATCCGCGGCTGAAATATCGGGATAATCCTGAGGATTTGTCCTTATATCGGCATCGACCATATCCTTAAGGCTATATCCGGCGTTTTTCAGTGCGCGCCATATAACGTCCGTACAGACTCCTTCGCTGTCCGGCGGATATCCGCCCGAATAATACTTGTCGACATACCTCGGCTTATTCTGCGCGTCCTGCTTTGCACCCAGAAGT
>CALXGU010000130.1 GCA_944387905.1 uncultured Clostridia bacterium | reverse complement strand
AATCTTAGAATTTTTTTGAAGTCTTGTGACGGTATTGACAAGCTCTTCAACTGTCATAGTTCTTGTCATCACACCGACTACACCCAGTCCTGATGCCAGATATTTCAAATAACTTTCATCATCGGTGTATGTAATAAGACAAAATAACTGTCCTATTTTTTCTTGACGAGTCATGCCGTGCAGAGTGTTGTTTACCCACTCTATGTCACTGTCATCAAGATAAAACGGTTTAGCTTTTAAATCTATCATCAGTATCTTCCCTAAATTGAATTTTTCAAAGTTTTTCTCATGAATATGCTTTTGATCTTATCGATCTGGCCGGAAAAGGCGTAGAATGCGAGCATAAATATACCGAAAATAATTTGCTGCACGCCTCCGCCGCCGACGCCCAAGCAGTCAAGTCCCGAATTCATGATGGCCATGCCTACGGACGCCACTGTTATTCCTATTGCATCAACGGACGCTCTGCCTAAAAACATACCGATAAACACAGGAACTATGTATGAGAACAAAATGCTTGAAGTCGAAAGGTTAGACTGCGGAGAAATGATATTCTGCGAACCGTACACCAAAGCTCCCAGACCTAATATGATGCCGGTGATAAGGTAGCAGGAAATGACATTTTTCCTTTCTGCGATTCCTATGTTTACCGCGGATTTCTGACCCATGGAAAGAAGTTTGCCGCGTTTGCCTTCAACCGTGAAATTAGAGTAAAACAGGAAAAAGAGTATCGCTATCACAAGCGGGATAAAAATAAACGGAAATTTTCCGAATTTTGCGATTTCATAAGAAATGATATTCAAGCCTTTAGCATCAAAAATCAAATATGTTATCGCCTCATAAACAAGAGTCACCGCGATTGTGCAAATAATAACCGGAACATGGCTGAATGAATATATGACAGATGTTATAAGACTCAAAATAACACCCACTGCGACACAAAGACCTAAAAACATAAATACGTTCCCGCCGGCATTATAGGTAATATTACCTGAAATAATAGCAGTCAAAATCATAGTTGCACCGCCGGAAAAGTCGAATCTGCCGTTTTTGAACTGCAAATAGATCGCAAGAGCTATGATAGCAGTAAGCGAACCGTCTGTCAGGACCTGACGCATAATTATAGGCGAAACAAAGTTATTCACCCCGAAGGCGGCAGTAATCAACCACATTACCAAAAACATTCCTATAGGAAAAGCTAATGTTAATAATATCTTTTTTAAGACAGTAAGCAATTTTTTAGTCATAATCATCTACCCGTTCTCTCCCCTGCAGGCATATGCCTGCAGGGGAAGTGTTATTATTATTGAAATTTATTTGGCCTCTAAATCTTCCGTTGACATTGACTGGACGGCCTTAACAAGATCCTCATGAGTTCCGCCGTTTTTAGCCAAAAGTGCGCTTACATCACTTGCGGAAAGGAAGGAATTTTCAAATTTGCCTGTATAGTACATCGATTTTTCTTTAACTGTATTGAGCTCTTCATTATTGGTGATGCGGATCTGAGAAGAGTCAACGCGCTGAGCTTCGGACGGATTGTCAGAGAACTCCTGTCCTTCTATTTTATTAAGAAGCATAACCAAAGGATATGTAATAGCCTCAACATTGCTGAAAACGAGTTCCTGGAAACATCCGTTGCCGCTTGTACCGAAGTTGTTCAAAACGCTGTCATCTACAGAGAATCCGGCAGTATAAAGCTTGATGTTTGTTTTGTTGTTTTGTGTAAGAGTAGGATAAATAAAGTCAACGCCTGCACACATTCCGTATATAGCGTCTATATCCGGGTTAGCGCTGAAATAGTCAGCTGACAAAGGCTGGAACATAAGCTCTGTAGTCTGTGCCTGAACAGTGATTTTATCGGCGTCAGCTGCTGTTGCGTTATATTCGTCGATCTTTGCGCGGAAAGCGGAATCCATTTCATTCTGATGCGGGAAAGCAAAAGACGGGAATTTGATCATACCGATATTCTTGTAGCCTTCGTTTATAATACGCTCAGCAATTTCCTCGCCCCAGGCTGTACCGCTGTATCTTCCGTCAACCACGGTACCTACAAAGTTCGGATTGGACTTGATCGAATCAAAGCTCTGCTCATAATCTGAAAGGTAACCGCCAAGATAAATGCCGGCCTTTGCGCATTCTTCAAGTATAGCCTCGGTTGCACTGTCCATGGTGAGTATCAGACCTTTGCAGCCGCTGGAAATAAGCTGCTGAGCCGCAGTCTTGTTGGCTGCCTCATCAGTCTGGCTGAGAGTTACATATGTGAATTCACAGTTGAGTTCCTGGGAAATTCCGTCCAAGAATGCTCTGGTTGCTGTGACAGCCGGACCCTGGTCCTGATACAGACCAATACCTATTTTAATAGTCTCTCCGTTACCGCCGTTGCATGCTGAAAGCGACATACAGCTTACTACTATGACCGCAATCAGCATTAAAGAAATGATTTTTTTAAATGTTTTTTTCATGATGCTGTCTCCTTACTTTATTAATTTTTTATCTCGGCAATATTTTGTTTTTGTCTCTACAAGTCAGCAAAACAATAGCCAAGAAAATTACAGCTTTAATAATGTGAATTGTTTGGATATCCACACCCGACAGAGTCAGGCCGTTGCTGAGCAGTACGTAAGTAAGAGTACCGATGACCGCACTGCGTACCTTTGAGCTCATACCTCCGGACAGAGGCATTCCGCCGAGTATAATGCAAAGCATGATATCCATAGCATAGGTTGAACCCGTACCCTTTCCTGCAGAGCCGGTTCTTGCCAGAAGAAATACCGATGCGATAGCAACACATACGCCGAACATCATATACGCTATAACCTTCCATAAGGTAGTGTTTACACCGCACTGAGCAGTAGTTGTTTCGTTTGAGCCTATACCCCTTGTGTATTTGCCGAGCTTTGTAAAATTAAATGCGTAGAAAACAATGAGCCCGACCGCTACCATCGCTATTATCATGACAGTGGAATCAGCGAATTTGCTGATATCATAATTTTTAACTGAGATCATGTTGGAGCCTGTCTGTTCGATAAGAATATACTGTATTCCTCCGAAAACGAACATCAAGAACAAAGAAGTCACAATTGACGGAAGCCCCAGCCATACCGCGACAGCGCCGTTGAATGCGCCGCACAAAAGAGCAAGTACAAGAATAGTTATAAAAGCCAGTGCCATAGACCCTGTGGCATTAAGTATAAATATCATCAGGATGCTGTAAACACCGAGCTGCACTCCGACGCTTACGTCCATATACCCCATTGAATAAACAAACAGAGCTCCCAGCGCCAATATCATATAAACACAAACAGATTCAATAAGTATCGAGATATTGTAAGAGTTCCATAGATTACCGTTAGAGGTAATTGTAAAAATCACGATACAGAGGACCAGCCCCATCACTGAAAAAATATCAAAAATATTTGTTTTTATAAACCCCCATAAACCGTTTTGAGAGTTAGATGTATTTTTAATAGCTTGCTGCACAATACTGTCCTCCTTAAATCATTGTACCGATAATATCGGTTTCTTTTAAATCAGGACTTCTCATAAATTCCGAAGAAATTTTATAATCCTTCATCACAATGATTTTATCTGCCATGCCAATAAGTTCGGAAAGCTCTTCGGAAATAAGTATTATAGCTTTTCCCTTCTTTTTCATGTCGGCAATAATACCGTACATAGCCTGTTTGACACCGATATCAACACCACGTGTCGGGCAGTCCATGATAATAACGTCACTGTCCTTGGCTGTCCATTTGGCAAAGGAAACCTTTTGTTTATTTCCTCCCGAGAGAGTGTTTGCTGCCTGTTTGGGAGATTTGCATTTTATGCTGTAATTTTTTACCTCCCTGTTGACCATTTTTGCTTTAGTAAATGGATTTATAAAGGTAAATTTAGAGATTTGACTGTAAGACGGCAAGGCTATATTTTCCGCAATATCGGCGGATAGTATAAGAGCTTCGGTATCGCGGTTTTTGCTTATATAACCTATACCTGATTTTATAGCTGTAATCGAATTATTGATAACCCTGCCGTTTCTAACGACCTTGCCGGCGCTCAGCTTTTCAAGACCGAAGCCGGCACGTCCGATAAGTCTCATTCCGCAGTCGCTCAGGCCGCCAAAGCCCAGGATTTCACCTTTATGTAACTTAAGCGAGAAATTTTTGACCGGGCCAACCGAAACATTATCAAACTCCAGCGCGACCTCATCAGAATGAGAAACATCATAGTCGCTTCTGTAGTACGCATTTCCGATCTCCCTGCCTACCATCATAAATCTTATTTTTTCAATAAGTTTTTCTTTGTCACTGTCGTTCTGAGCGCTGCACAGCTCATCATGTTCTATTGTTCCTATTATACTTCCGTCACGCAGTACGGTAAGGGATGAACACTGTTCCAGTATCTCGTCCATGTCGTGGGAAATAAATACAACACTCTTACCCTCTTGCGCCAAGCGATGAATTATATCATAAAGGATTTTGCGTCCGTCGACCGAAAGAGCAGTTGTTGTTTCATCCACCACAAAAACCTTTGTCTGATCAACCACGCATCGAACAATTTCTATCAGCTTTCTGTCCTCAAAGTTATATTTATCAATAACATCTTCGGCCTTTATCCTGTTCAAACCAAACGCATCAAGTCTCTTCTGAGCCGCTTTGTTCATTGCCTTGGTGTTAACTATGCCGAATTTTGAAAAACCGGCTATATCTCCGGCAAATATATTTTCAGCGACCGTACACCCCGAAATAGTGTAGATCGGAAGA
>CALXGU010000129.1 GCA_944387905.1 uncultured Clostridia bacterium | reverse complement strand
CCGAACATAGGTATATTGCCCATTAACTTTTTCAGCTGGACTATTATATCGGTATTTTCAGCCGGATCACCCGGACCGTTGGAAAGCATGACGCCGTCATATCCTACTGCGAGTATATCCTCTGCCGGTGTGTACGCAGGAAAAACCGTAACTTCACAACCGCGGGAACATAGTGAACGTATTATATTGCGCTTAGCACCGAAATCCATCAGCGCCACTTTATACTTCTGCCCTCCTATCGCCGGAAAAACAGTCACACCGCTGCAGGTTACGTTTTTAACAGCATCTTTGACAAAATATGATTTTACCTGTGACAGATCGTTTGGAATACTGTCACATATAACAGCATTCATGACCCCGGCCTCGCGTATCGTCTTTGTAATAAGACGAGTGTCAACTCCGCATATTCCGGGTATTCCCTGCTTTTTCAAAAATCTGTCCAGATCATACTGAGCTCGGTAATTTGACGGCATTTGACACCATTCCCTCACTACATACCCGCTCAGCCGGCACTCTCCTTCAAAGTCGGATTCTATTATTCCGTAATTGCCTATGAGCGGGAAAGTCTGCATCACTATCTGACCGTAATAACTCGGGTCGGTAAGCGTCTCTATATATCCGCACATACCCGTGGCAAATACCAGTTCTCCTGTCCTCTGTGTATCCGCGCCGAATGCGATGCCTTCAAATACCGTATTGTTTTCAAGTACTAAATATCTTTTTTTCATATTCCTAAAGTGTAGCCGCCATTACGGCCTTGATTGTATGCATTCTGTTTTCTGCTTCACTGAATACTATTGATTTTTCGCTTTCAAAAACCTCGTTTTCCACCTCAAGGCAGTCAAGTTTGAATTTTTCGCCTATACTCTTGCCTATTCCCGTTTTAAGGTCATGGAACGCAGGCAGGCAGTGCATGAATACCGCATCTTCAGCCGCGGCGTCCATAAGCTTTTGAGTCACGCGGTAAGGCAGAAGATCATTTATCCGCTCTTCCCATGTATCATAGCTCTCGCCCATTGATACCCACACGTCGGTATACAGTACCTGTGCGTCCTTTACCGCCTTTTGCGAGTCTGTCTCAAAGCGGATGCTTCCTCCGGACTGTTTTGCAAGCTCCTGACAAGTCTTGACAAGCTGTGCATCGGGGAAATATTTTTCAGGAGCGCAGATTGTAAAATCAAGGCCCATTTTGGCGCACCCGACTGTCAGTGAGTTTGCCATGTTATATCTCGCATCGCCCAGATATACGAACTTGATTCCGGAAAGCTTATTGAACCTTTCGCGTACAGTGAGAAAATCCGCCAGTATCTGAGTAGGATGAAACTCGTTTGTAAGACCGTTCCAAACCGGAACATCGGAATATTTGGCAAGCTCCTCTACTATTTCCTGACCGTAGCCGCGGTACTCTATACCGTCATAAATACCGGACAGCACCCGGGCAGTATCGGCAATGCTCTCCTTTTGACCTATCTGAGAGCCGGTCGGATCGAGATATGTGACGCCCATACCCAAATCATACGCCGCCACTTCAAAGCTGCAGCGGGTACGGGTACTGGTCTTTTCAAAAATCAGAGCTATATTTTTGCCCTCAAAATATCTGTGGGCAACACCGTTTTTCTTTTTGTCCTTAAAATCGGCTGCCAGATCCAACAGGTACTCTATCTCCTGCGGTGTAAAATCAAGAAGTTTTAAAAAATCACGGTTTTTCAGATCCATATTTTCCTCCTATTCAGCACAAGCCGATTTTATTATGTTTATTGCTTGCATAAGCAGTCCGTCCGGTATATTGAGTGCCGGAAGCAGACGAAGCTTATTTTTCGCCTTGATAACAAGCACGCCGTTATCCATACATTTTGAGATTATCTCGCCCGCATCCTTTTTTGTTTCTATGCCGAGCATAAGTCCCATGCCTGTGACGCTTACGACTCCTTCGGCATCTGAAAGCGCGTCTGTTATCAATTTGGATTTTCTCATCACACCGTCAAGCAGCTGATCATCTATCCTGTTTATAATATTAACGGCGCCCGCGCAGCATACCGGATTTCCGCCGAAAGTCGAGCCGTGCATTCCGATGCCCAGGACATCGCGCACACGCTCACCGAGCATTGCCGCGCCTATGGGCAGTCCGCCGCCAAGACCTTTTGCTGTCGTAACGATATCCGGAGTGATTCCGAAATGCATATAAGAGTAAAGCTTGCCGGTGCGACCATTGCCGGTCTGGACCTCGTCAACGATCAGCAAAATATCATTTTGTCTTGCGATTTTTTCAATACCGGCAACAAAATCACCGTCAAGCGGCAAAACTCCGCCCTCTCCCTGCACGCATTCGAACATTACTGCACTGACATCATTTTCTTCTACCAGTTTTTCAAAAGCCGCAATGTCATTTGCCGGTGTATATAAAAATCCGTCTGTCAGAGGCAGAAAGTCATTATGAAACGAGTCCTGGCCAGTAGCTGCAAGAGTCGTTACAGTCCTGCCGTGAAAACTGTTTACAAGAGTTATTATCTTTGAGTTTTTTCTGCCTTTCAGTTCTGCATACCTACGCGCCGTCTTTATCGCGCATTCGTTGGCCTCTGCTCCCGAATTGCAGAAAAACACACGCTGCATTCCGGTACGCTCACATAGTATTTTTGCAAGCGTTACACACGGTAGGGTATAGTACAAATTTGAAGTATGCGAGACGGTATTAAGCTGATCCGTCACCGCCTTTATCCATGCTTTGTCGGAATATCCGAAAATATTGACCGCTATTCCGCTGCCAAGGTCTATATATTCCCTGCCGTTTTCGTCATATGCCAAAGAGCCGCTTGCGCGGACTATCTCGACCGGAAAGCGGGCATATGTATTTGCAATATAAGTTTTATCGTCTGACTTAACACTCATCGTCCTTCTCCTTAAACACCATTGTTCCGGCACCCTCATTAGTAAGCGTCTCTATAAGTATTGCATGCGGGATTGTTCCGTCAAGCACTATTACACGCTCCACTCCGTTTTCCACCGCGTCGATACAGCATTCGACCTTCGGTATCATACCGCCGGATATCACTCCCTGCTGCATAAGCTGACGGGCTTTGCATATATCCATTTCAGATATAAGCGACGACGGATCATTTTTATCCTGCAGTATACCCGCTATATCCGTCATGGAAATAAGACGTTTTGCCTTTATTGCCGCGGCGATCTTTGCCGCTGCGGTATCGGCGTTTATATTATAAACATTTCCTTTATCATCGCATCCTACTGTAGATATGACAGGGATATAGCCTTTTTCGAGCAGATCTATGACCGGTGTGGCGTCAACATGCGTGATTTTTCCTACAAATCCCAGACGCTCATCCTTTTTGCATGCGGTTATCATATGCCCGTCCATTCCTGAAAGCCCGATAGCCCGGCCGCCCTTTACCTCCAGATAATTTACAAGGCTTTTATTTATTTTGCCGGCAAGCACCATCTGCACTATATCCGCAGTTTCATAATCCGTTACGCGCAGACCGTCCACAAACTCGGTCTTTTTGCCTACACGCTCGAGCATTTCCGTTATTTCCGGACCGCCGCCGTGTACAAGCACCACTTTAACGCCTATCAGCGACATCAGCACTATATCCTCCATGACCTGCTGCTTGAGCTCAGCATTTATCATGGCGTTGCCGCCGTACTTTACAACGATCGTCTCCCCGTAATATTTCCTGATATACGGCAGCGCCTGAGTCAGTATTTCCGCGCGCTGCGCGTTGGTTATATTAAGAGCCATCTCTATTCTCTCCTTATGTTCTGTAATCTCCGTTTATTTTAACATAATCATATGTAAGATCGCAGCCCCACGCCGTTGCCGAAAATCCGGACTCGTGCAGATCCACCAAAATCTCTATTTCGTCTTCGCTCAGTATTTTTTTCGCAAGTTCTTCTGAAAATTCTATTCCGGCGCCGTTTTCACATACGCTGATCTGTCCTGCGGCAGACTTGAATGCACAGGATATCTTTTTTACATCGACATCTGCTCCGCTGTAGCCGACAGCGCACAGAACCCTGCCCCAATTTGCGTCTGCTCCGAACATTGCGGCCTTTGTAAGACTGGAGCAGATAACGCTTTTAGCCACAGTCTTTGCCGTTTGGACATCCGCCGCGCCGCTGACCTTGCACTCCAAAAGCTTTGTCGCGCCCTCGCCGTCTCCGGCGATCATTCTGCACAGCTGCACGTTTACGGTATTCAAGGCTTTCATAAATATTTCAAAATCCCGCCCGTCAGTCATAATTTCGGTATTTCCCGCCATTCCGTTAGCAAGGACTACCGCCATATCGTTTGTAGACGTATCGCCGTCAATGCTTATCATATTAAAAGTATCTCCAACATCGCCGCTGAGCGCTTTCTGAAGCATATGAGAAGATATATTTGCATCAGTTGTTATAAATACAAGCATAGTCGCCATATTGGGATGGATCATGCCCGAGCCTTTGGCGATACCGCCCATACGGCATGTTTTGCCGTCCAGTTCAAACTCCACCGCGACTTCTTTTTTTACCGTATCGGTAGTCATGATCCCCTCTGCGGCATAGTCGCTGTTGCTGCCGAGACCTGACACAAGCTCCTGCATACCGTTTTCGATAGGCGCTATGTCCAGCGGCTGGCCTATAACGCCGGTAGACGCCACAACCACATCCGACGCCGGGATACCTGTATATTTTTCTACAAGCCCGCACATTTTGCGTGCTATCTCTTCCCCGTCCGCATTACATGTGTTTGCATTGCCGATGTTGCATA
>CALXGU010000128.1 GCA_944387905.1 uncultured Clostridia bacterium | reverse complement strand
ACCATAAAATCGTCTGACAAACAGGATGTCGCAAGCAAAATCGCACAAATAAGCATTGCCCACGGCGCGTCAAAAATCGTTATAGGACTGCCCAAAAATATGGACGGTTCTGAGGGATTCAGAGCAAAAAAGACCAGGGAACTTGGTGATCTGCTGTCCCAGCTGCTGCCTGATACGGAAATAATATATTATGACGAACGCATGACGACTATGGCTGCGGCACAGTATATGAATATTACTGACTCCAGAGGCAAAAAACGCCGTGCCGGCATCGATATGCTGGCTGCGGATATCATTTTACAGGATTATCTTGATTCAAGAAGATGAAAGCAATAAAAATAACAGCCAGTATAACAGCGGTAATAATGATACTGTGTATGTCGTCTTGTCAGTCAAGTCATACAACAGATATCTTTGCAATGGATACTGTTATGACTATAACGGCATACGGCTCACAAGCCGAGAAGGCAACTGAGCTTGCAGATCAAAAAATCAGACAGTTGGAAAGTTTGTTTTCAGTGACTGACAGCGATTCCGACATAAGCAGGATAAATTCATCCTCAGAATTTGAACAGGTTGACAGCGACACCATAAGCATCATATCAAGAGCGCTTGAGATATCTGACATGACGGAAAATGCTTTTGATATAACTGTTAGACCTGTTACAAAACTATGGGGTTTTACTGAAAAGAACCCGCACGTTCCCGATGCGGAAGATATTCAATCCGCACTAAAAACGGTTGACAGCTGCAATGTTGAAATATCTGACGGAAAAGTCAAATGCACAGGTGAGATTGATTTGGGTGCTATAGCAAAAGGCTACACCGCCTCGTGCATACGCGCCATTATGGAACAATGCGGTGTAAAGCATGCGGTACTTTCTCTGGGCGGAAACGTTTTGCTGATAGGTACAAAACCTGACAACTCATCTTGGAATGTGGGCATAACTCATCCCAAAAACAGCGAAGATATAATCGGAATACTAAAAGCAAAAGATACCTCTGTTGTAACCTCGGGAGGGTATGAAAGAAGCTTTGTTCAGGACGGAGTCACATATCACCATATAATCGATCCTGAAACCGGGTATCCGGCTGACAGCGGGATAATTTCCGCAACCGTGGTGTGTTCTGACGACACGCTTGCAGATGCCCTGTCAACCGCGTTTTTCGTATCCGGGGTAGACAAGTCGGTGCAGTACTGGCAGCGGTATTCCGGTTTTGATATGATACTTATAACAGACAGCTCCGTTTATATAACTGAAGATATTTTTGACGATTTTCAGATCAATGACAGTTCTTTTTCTGTCGTAAAATTGCAAAAATAATGAAACATAATAAAACCATTCTCGGCATATATAGTATTAAAGTATGGCAAAGGATGGTTTTTTTATGTACTATACCTGCGATCAGAGAGCAAAAGAATTTGCACACTACATAATTGACAATAACGCGACAGTAAGAAAAACGGCAGGCCAATTCAAAATCTCTAAATCCACCGTTCACAAAGACGTAAGCTATCGTCTCAAAACAATAGACTATGAACTGTACAAAAAGGTCAAAGCAGTTCTTGATAAGAATCTGGAAGAACGGCATATAAGAGGCGGAATCGCAACAAAGAATAAATACAAGGCACTTTACGGCAAAAACTGAAATTTCGTATGTATGCAGTAATAAAGCTCCCGTTTATACGGGAGCTTTATTACTTTATTTCACTAAACGGTACAAATGCTCGGCCTGTATTGGCAGATATTATCTTCTCCATCCACAATACATCATACGGCCTGCCGAACTTAAAACTGCAGTCATTGAAATGTCCCACTGTTTTAAATCCCATTCTTTCATGAAAAGCAAGACTTGAATTATTTAAATATTCATCATTTTTTCTGTCTGTATAAGCGACACACGCATACAGATTGGTTATATTCTGATGCATAAGGATATCTTCTACAGCAGAATACAAAAGTCTGCCTATACCCTGGCCTTTATGATTTTTATCGGCATAAACGGAAAGTTCTGCGGAATTGTCATATGCCCTGCGGTTTTTAAGCGGCGACGCATATACATAGCCTATAATTTGCCCGCCCGTTTCTGCCACAAGATAAGGATAGCGTTCAAGCGTTTTTGCAATACGCTTTTTAAACTCTTCCAATGCAGGCACTTCACATTCAAAAGTCACCGCCGTATCAGTTATATACGGCGCGTATATATTGAGCAGGGACTGCGCATCATTCAATCCGGCAAGCCTTATAATTATTTTATCATTCATTTTCATACCTGTTTATTATGTTTGCCATAAGCGTTTTCGCCGCCTCGTACTGCTGGGCATACTCACTGTCTTTTTCAGCTCTCTTCTCATCTAATACCCGAAGACAGAGATGAAATTCCTGACCATCCATTATAAAATCTTCAATAGACGAAAATAACCCGCTCGCGATGACATCAAATGAATCGGAATCCAGATATTTACTTTGACCGAGTCCGCTCAGATCCGCCAAAAATCCGCCAGCTTTCAGCTCGTTATAGTTTTGTTCATCCAGCAGAAAAAGCACATTTTTACCTGCCGCAAGATTGGCAGAACGTGCTGAATTTGCGCTGTTTGACTGCTGAACAGTATTTCCGTAATCTATGGTTACGATTTGAACATCCGTCTTTCCGTCTCCGTTTCTGTCCGGCGCGAATTGACCGAATGTCTGTGCAATAGCATCAAGTGTCTCCGTCCGATTATAATTTGTTCCGTAACCGTGATTCATAAATATCATGCCTACATCATAATCATTCTTTTCACTGCAGCTTTTTATTACAGCAAAAAGAGCGACTGCTACTATTATTAAAACTAAAATATAATATTTATAATAATACCAAAAATTAGACAGTTTTTTCAGTGCACTTTTCATAAGTTACTCCTCTATGATCAGCCATTATATTCAAAACAAGGCATCAGCTCAAGCTTAAATTTATTCTGTACATGCAGTCTATCTATACGTTCCTTTACAGCCTGATCGTCTATCTGACCGGTACGAATATACCTGTCAAGTACGGCATAGGTAAATCCGAGATTATCTTCATCCGACTTTCCGCTCAAGCCGTCTATTGGCACCTTATCCACTAACTGCACAGGAAGTCCGAGCACACGTCCTATCTGTCTGAGTTCGGTTACGGTGATTTTTGACAGTGGGCTGAAATCTCCGGCGGCATCTCCGTAACGAGTTGAATACCCGACATAATCCTCCGATAAATTGCAGGTATTTGCCACGCGCCCGTTATTGCTCTGACTCACGGCATAAAGAGTGCACATCCTTATCCTGGCCGGCAGATTTGTGCGCGTCTGCTTTGATATCTCCATATCGGAAGGCAACGCAGTCAATACTCCGTCAACCGCAGATTTTATATTGATTGTATGATTTTTTATTTGCAGATGATTTACAAGCAGCTCTGCATATTCTATATCAGACTGCTCTCCGTTTGGCATCAAAACGCCTATGACTCTGTCTCTGCCAAGAGCTTCAGCACAAAGCGCAGCTGTTATCGAGCTGTCTTTTCCGCCAGATATACCGATAACTGCATTGCAGCCGTCACCGTTTGTTCTGAAAAATTCCCTTATCCATTCTACAATTTCATCTTTTACTTTTACTGCGTCAAACAAGTTTATTACCTCCACGAATTTTCAATATCGGTTTCCAAAATGATAATACTGTTTATCTATTTTGTCAAGTTTCAAACCAATTGATTTTTATCTTGATTTTTGCAAAAATTATAGTATAATACTTATCGTGAGACAATAAAGGGGAGTAGCTTACGCATTGACGCGTGACAACAGGCGACATATCGGCATTTGCCCGCTGTTGTAATAAAAGTCTTTTTTATTGATTGAAAGGGGAATTTATGGAAGTACTATTTGAAAGTCTGCTGCTGATCAGGTGGCAGCATATCGTCATGTGGGCAATAGGCGGATTACTGATTTATCTCGCAATAAAAAAGGATATGGAACCGACACTTTTGCTGCCGATAGGTTTTGGAGCGATACTTGTAAATATACCCATGTCCGGAGCCGTAACACAGCAAATAGGCGAGAAGTTCGAGGAAGGCGCGCTCAGCGTCTTATTTGACGCGGGTATAGCAAATGAGCTCTTTCCGCTGATACTTTTTATAGGTATCGGAGCCATGATAGACTTCGGCCCGCTGCTGGCAAATCCAAAGCTGATGATATTCGGCGCGGCGGCTCAGTTCGGAATATTTTTTACTCTCTGCATGGCTTCTATGTTCTTTGATATAAATGATGCCGCTGCTATATCAGTTATAGGTGCGGCCGACGGTCCGACATCTATTATCGTTGCGCAGAAACTCGATTCAAAGTATTTGGGCGCCATTATGGTAGCCGCTTATTCATACATGGCGCTTGTTCCTATTATCCAGCCGCCGGTCATCAAGCTTCTGACAACCAAAAAAGAACGATTGATACGTATGCCTTATGAGCAAAAAGAAGTGTCACGGATCACAAAAATACTGTTTCCTATCGTTGTTACGGTGATTGCCGGGCTTGTTGCTCCCAAGGCGGTCGCACTCGTGGGATTCCTCATGTTCGGCAATCTCATACGCGAGTGCATGGTGCTCGATTCGCTTTCCGAGACCGCGTCGAACGTACTTGCGAACCTTGTTACGCTCCTGCTGGGGTTGACCGTCGCGACCAAGATGCAGGCGGATCAGTTCCTGCAGCTCAACACGCTGCTCATACTCGGACTTGGGCTGATAGCCTTCATCTTTGACACCGTGGGCGGCGTGCTGTTTGCCAAGGTTATCAACCTGTTTGCCAAGAAAAAGATAAACCCGATGATAGGTGCTGCCGGCATATCGGCATTTCCGATGTCCGGACGTGTGGTGCATAAGCTCGGGCTGGAGGAGGATAATCAGAACTTCCTTCTCATGCATTCCATA
>CALXGU010000127.1 GCA_944387905.1 uncultured Clostridia bacterium | reverse complement strand
ACTTTAATCCGTTTCTTTTAAAACGACGCATAATGCGGAAATTTTATTCCCGCGCATAAATCAGGCAGTGCCGTACATCAAGTGCGGCGCTGCCTTTTTTTAAAAATTAATATTTGTGCGTATTGTAATACGGGTCGGTTTTTGCTATAATTATATAAATACAATTTTTCAGGGAAGTACATAAATGAAAAAAAATAAATATACGAGCATCGGCGGAAGCGCGCTTATCGAGGGCGTTATGATGCGTTCAAATACAAAAATGGCAATCGCCGTAAGAAAATCCGGCGGTGATATCATTCTCAAGATCCAGCCGGTAAAGCAGGTGAATAAAACAGTGTCAAAAATACCGCTTGTGAGGGGTATTGTGAGTTTTGTCATGTCGCTTGTCACAAGCTACAAATCTCTGATGTATTCGGCGGACGTATCTATGGAGGACGAGCTGGACAAGCCGCCAGAGAGCAAATTTGACAAGTGGCTTACAGACGCGCTGGGGAAAGGACTTATGAACGTACTTTCCGTTTTCAGTCTTGTGCTGGGTCTTGTTATAAGCGTTGTGGCGTTTATCTATCTGCCCACGCTTCTTACCGATCTTTTTTCAAAGTATGTGTTTGAACTGGGTCCGGTAGCAAAGCGTATTGTTGTAGGCGTTGTGAAAATGCTTATTTTCCTTGTTTATATGTATGCTGTTTCCAGAACGAAAGACATGCGCAGGCTTTTCCAGTACCACGGCGCAGAGCATAAGACTATATTTTGCTTTGAGTCGGGCGGAGAGCTTACGGCTGAAAACGCAAAGCAGTTCAAGCGCTTTCATCCCAGATGCGGCACATCGTTTATAATAATAACTCTGATAGTGAGTATAATCGTATCCATGCTTATACCCTGGAAATCTACGGTCTCGCATTCGCTGCTCAAGCTGTTGTTTCTGCCGCTTGTAATGGGCACGGCGTATGAGTTTATAAGGCTTGCGGGCAAGTATGACAATGCATTCACCAGAATATTTTCTGCGCCGGGGCTGTGGTTTCAGCGGATAACGACAAGCGAGCCTGATCTTGACCAGCTTGAGGTCGCGGTCTGGTCTATGCGCGGGGTACTGGAGGAATATCCTTTGGATACGCGTCTTGTTATCAGAGACGGCGCAGAGCCTGAGCGGGAACAAAAAGATGATGCGGAAAACGGAAATGACCCTGAAGCAGTTGTACAATAACGGTTTGCGCAAGCTTGAATCGGGCGGCGTTGCAGACGCGCGGTTTGAAGTATGGGTGCTTATCGAGGAGATATTCGGAGTAAACCGAGCAGATGTGATAGCAGACATCCTGCCTGCGGCAGACACTGCGCTTGCGGACAGATTTTTTGACTGCTGCAGCAGGCGCGCCGAGGGCATGCCGCTTCAGTATATAATCGGGCACTGGGAGTTTATGGGTCTGGATTTTCAGGTCGACAGCTCTGTGCTGATACCGCGTCAGGATACCGAAACGCTTGTTGAGTATATAACAGAAAATTATTCCGGCAGGCTGGATATCCTTGACATGTGCTGCGGCAGCGGCTGTATAGGTCTGTCGCTCAAGCACTTGCTGCCCGAAAGCCGGGTCGTGCTCTGCGATATAAGCCGTGACGCGCTTGAAACCGCTTATCGCAACGCACAGGCTTTGAATCTTGACGTGACGCTGAAACAATGCGATCTTACTAATGGTTATAAAGAATATTTCGGCGAAAATGAATTTGATATAATAGTCTCAAATCCGCCGTATATAAAAAGTTCGGACATGCAGTCTCTCCAGCGTGAGCTGGCGTATGAGCCGCGTATCGCGCTGGACGGCGGACCGGACGGAATGAAATATTACAGCTGGCTCATTTCAGACTGGAAAGGCGCGCTGCGCCCCGGGGCACAGATGATACTTGAGTCGGGATTCGATACTCAAAACGATATTTATCTTATGTTTTTGGAATGTGAATACGGCGACGTTCTGAAAAGACGCGATGCCAACGGCACAGTGCGTCTTGTCGCCGCAAAGAAGGGATTGGGAAAATGAAAAAAATATTGACAAGGGCCGCCGCGGTACTTACTGCGGCGGCGGTCTCGGTTGCGGGCATGAGCATCTGCCGCGCGTCGACTTACAACACTATAAAAATAACCGGTCAGACCACGTCACGGATCTCGTACAGCGGCGCGACGTTTACAAGCTATAACGGAAATATTACATACGGGAGCATAACCTATGCCCAGCGCGCGTATGCGGTTGCGGTAAAGCCGGACGGATTTACCTCCGTGCGGGTCACAAGCGGTGACAGCGTTTACGGCAAGAGCACTCTGTCACAGAAGATATCACAGTATGACGCGGGCGCCGGTATGGGTGTTGCGGCGGCGATAAACGGTGATTTTTTCTCGTCTTCGACCGGAATACCGCTAGGTGTTCAGATCTCAAACGGCGAGATATGGGCTACAAACAATTACGAATATGACAAATCGGTGGGCAGATACTCACTGGCGTTCAAACAGGACGGCACCGCTTTTATAGATATTCCCAGCTTTCAGGTGAGCGCGACAGTCGGGAAAAATACAATAATTGCCGACAGACTCAACGCATATCCCGATACCAACCTGACAATGCTGACCGACAAATATTCGGATAAAACATACTGGAACACAAATTTCGCTCATGACATTATCGTGCTTGAAGCCGATTCGTCACTCAGCGTAGACCGGCGTGTGACCTGCCGGTTTGTAAGCTATCTTACTTCGGTGACAGAGCCTGTGACAATAGAAAAAAACCATATATATCTCATAGCGCCCGCGGGCGACAGCCGGCTTGCCGTAGCTGCGGACATGACAGCGGGACAGTCGGCAAGCGCTGTTGTGATGGATCTCAGAGGCGGCTGGGCGGACGTCGAGAACGCTCTTGGCGCCGGAAATCTGCTGATAAGCGGAGGGGGGCTGAGGTATACCTCTACATATGATCAGTCTATCTCCTCGACTATGACTTCGCGCAGCGCAGTGGGGATAAAGGCGGACGGTACTGTGGTGTTTTACGCAGTTGAAAAGGATTTATACGGTGCATCCAGCGGCGGAGTGAAACTTGAGGCTGTGGCTCAGGCTCTTTTTGATATGGGCTGCGTTGACGCAGTAAACCTGGACGGCGGCGGCTCGACAACTATTGCCGCGGCTGAAAACGGCGCAGACTGCACGGTGAAAAATTCCTGCCAGGACGGTTCTCAGAGAAAAGTTGCAAACGCGCTGCTGCTTGTATGCGGCACAGCTGCGCCGACAGCGGTCGCAGACTTTGAAGATGAAATCGGTCTGGACTGTTATATCTCAGGTTCAAGTACGTCTGCCGCTCAGGTCAGCGGCAAACAGGCATATACCGGACAGAACTCGCTCATGGTGGATTACAGCTTTGCTCCTGACGGCAAAATGGTCGGATTTTATTTTCAGGACCCGTATGATCTCTCAAATTACAGCCATTTAAAACTGTCTGTGTACGGAGACGGCTCCAAAACGCAGCTGTATGCCATTTTGAAAAGTACGTCATCTGAATACAAGCAGTATATATGCAGTCTTGATTTTTCGGGCTGGAAGAATATAGAAATACCTGTTGTGAATGCGTCAGAACTGTCCGGTTTTCATCTTATCCCGCCTGCGGCAGATGATGTGTCCGGCACGATATTTATAGACAGAGCTGTCGGTTATTACGGCTATTCGCTGAATGATACGTTCGGACCAGATCTGGAAGCGGTGCTGGAGGGCGATATAATACGCGTTTATTCCGACGACGGTATTTTTTCGTCCGGCGTTGATTTTTCGACACTTAGCTGTACGGTCGACGGCGAGCGGATCGCGTATGAAAACAACGGATTTGATATATCAGGAGTGCATGGCAATATCACAAAGCGCGCCGAAATAGAAATAACGGATGTGATAGGCAACCGTTCAAAGCGCACCCTGCTGTTTATTCCTGAAGGGTATACATACGTTTTGCCGTACACCGATGTTGACAATAAAAAATGGGACAGCATTTATATCCGATACTGCTCCGAGCGCGGAGTCATAAACGGGTTTACAGAAAACGGCGTGCGGACTTTCCGCGGAAGCGAGAGCATAACGCGCGCGCAGTTCTGCACAATGCTTGTGCGCAGACAAAAGCTCGATTTGGACCTGTATTCGGACGTTGAGCTGCCGTATGAGGATCTGCAGGATATACCGGCATGGTCTCTGCCGTATGTAAAAGCGGCATACGGAGCGGGTATCATGATGGGCTCAAAGACTTATACCGGCGTGTCGTTTTTTGCGTCAGAGAACATAACCCGTCAGGAGGCGGCCTGTGCGGTAGACCGTATCACGGTATCAGATCCCAGACTTTGTATGCGTGTCGATTACTCTGATATGGATCAGGTCGGAGGCTGGGCTGTACAGTCTGTCTCAAACCTCACTGCAAAAGGCATCTTCGACGGTGACAGCGACGGCAGATTCTATCCGCGGCGAAATCTTTCCCGCTCTGAGGCCGCGGCTGTCATATCACGCATACTGTGACAGTCTGTGCCGTAAATACTTGACTATGCATGCCTAATAAAAAGCCTGCCGGACAAAAGCGTGATATCGTTAAGGGAGAATGTATGTAGTATGTACCCGGAAAGCAGAATGCTTTCCGGGTACTGCTTTTTAAGCAGTCATTGCTGTAGGGCGTGCGAGGACTTCAATAGCGGGCATACCGTTCTGCTCCGGCAGCTGGAATGCATAGTGGATGATAATTGGGTTTCCTGCTGTTCGGGAATACTTTTCCGGCTTCTCGTACACCTCGATCCTGCGAATAAATACCCGCAGCAGTTCAGGTGTCAGCTTGGGCATCTCGATATATTCCTTTGCTTTGTTCATGAATTCCTGTATACACTTTTTTCGCATATCTATTTCGCCAATGTGTTCGGTAATAGTTGTTAGCTCCTGTCGCAGCTCTGCCTGCTCCTGTTCGTATCC
>CALXGU010000126.1 GCA_944387905.1 uncultured Clostridia bacterium | reverse complement strand
ACCGAACATACTTGACATATAGCACTGACCGGATACACACATGCAAAGAGCTCCGTGCACAAATACCTCGAGCTCCATATCAGTGTTTTTCCTGATATGCATAAGCTCTTGCAATGATAATTCACGGGCTGCGACCGCTCTTTTGAATCCGAGTTTTTGAAGAGTTAAGACACCGCTTAAATTATGTACGCTCATTTGTGTTGAAGCATGCAGCGGCATATCCTTAACACAGGACTTTACTATGCTGTATACTGCTAAATCCTGTATTATCAGTGCGTCGACACCCGTTTTTGCAAGTTCTATGATTTCTTGCTTGACTTTATCAGTTTCCCGTTCGGTAATAAGGGTGTTGAGTGCAATATATACTTTTACATTTCTTGCATGACAGTATGAAATGGCATCAGCCAGTTCGTAACTGTTGAAGTTTGCAGCATTTCTGCGCGCATTAAAGTTTTTAACACCTAAATAAACGGCGTCGGCACCGCTTCTCACAGCTGCATATAAATGTTCAGGTGAACCGACTGGGGCGAGTATTTCCATCTTTTCTCCTATAGTAAATCAAAATCCGGAAACAGTATTCCGGATTTTTATATTGTTTATTCAAAACCATGAGGATTTTTCTTTTGCCAATTCCACAGATCTCTGCACATTTCATCTATACCTCGCTGTGCGACAAAGCCGATTTCTTCTTTGGCTTTTTGTGTATCGGCGTAAAGAGTTTCAACGTCTCCTGCCCGGCGGCCTGTGATTTCATAATTGATTTTTACGCCGCTTGCTTTTTCAAATGCGTGTACGACATCTAAAACACTGTAGCCCTTGCCTGTACCGAGGTTATATATAAAAACGCCGGTTTTTGAGACACTTGCATCAAGAGCTTTGATATGACCTATAGCAAGATCGACAACGTGAATATAGTCACGTACACCTGTTCCGTCATGAGTGTTGTAGTCGTTGCCGAATACCATGAGCTTTGGAAGTCTGCCGATAGCCACCTGTGAAATATACGGGGTCAAGTTGTTGGGTATATTTTGCGGATCCTCGCCGATAAGACCGCTTTCATGAGCGCCAACCGGATTAAAGTAACGCAGAAGTGTAACGGTCCAATCATTGTTAGCCTTATACATATCCTGCATAATGATTTCCTGCATTATTTTTGTTTCGCCGTACGGATTTGTCGCATGTCCTACCGGAGCGCTTTCTTTGACGGGAACTTCTTTCGTATCGCCGTAAACGGTAGCAGAGGAAGAAAATACTATATTGCGTACACCGTGTTCTTCCATCGACTGCAAAAGATTTAATGTGCCGCAAATATTATTGTTGTAGTATAGTATAGGTTTTTGACAGCTTTCACCGACTGCCTTAAGACCGGCAAAATGAATTACCGCATCGATTTTATTTTCATCAAAAATTTTGTCGATATTATTTTTATTCAGCATGTCTGCCTCATAAAACTTGATATCTTTTCCGGTGATAGTTTTAATACGGTTCAACACTTCAGGCTTACTGTTATAGAAATTATCAAATGCTATTACATTGTGACCGCTGTTAAGCAGTTCAACAATAGTGTGAGATCCAATATAGCCTGTTCCTCCGGTTACTAAAACATTCATAATATCGCTCCTTATATTTATAAATTTATATTATTTATATCAATGAATTCAGCCATTTCAATGCTGATGTTTGAGAACAATCCGTCACAATCAGACTCATACAGCTCAGGACTGTGGAGATCGGAAATTCTTTTATCAGCAAAGGGGAGAGTTATGCCAATTGAAACGCCGCCTTTACCGCTTTCGGCCGCAAATATTTTACCGTTGTGGTCGTTGATTATTTTTCTTATTATCGCTATGTTCAGATCAAACAAATTATCATGACTGTTTAAAATATCGGTCTGTGAATAAAGCAAGTCGTTCAAATAGTTAGGATTAACAGCGAAATTCGAAAATATAACGACCTCCTCATTCCCGCGCAGCGCCGACTGAATATTGAGTTTGGTTTTGCCGATTGAATTTTTCAATGAAATAGAAACTAAATTACAGATTAATATTTCAAATATTTTCGGTTCCATTTGCGTGATCAACAGTTCGTTGCATAACACAAATTCGAAATCAATTTTATTTTGACCTATTTGCCTGTCTATAATTTGACAGATATATTTCAGATATGCATTTATATCGATTACCTGAGCAAAATCACTTTTTATATTTGTACTTGCCATAAAGCAGAGATTTCTGTATAGTTTGCGCAGTAATAAAACATTTTGCAGTACCGTATTGAAAGAATCGTCACGATAACCGTCCTGCTTAATAATATGCATGTGTGAAACGATCAATGATGTTGAGTTGACGACAGAACTTTTTATAACTTCAATGGTACGTTTAAGTTCGTATTTTCTGAGGTTATCTAATTCCTGCGCTGCGATTTTCGTAAATAATAAAACGGCATAGTCAGAACTGTCGTAAACTACGGGGAATAGAATACACTTCATGGCGGAACCGTCATACAAATTTTCGCATTTGACAGAATTACAGCGTCTGCTTTCAAAAATAGATTTTACAGTCTTTAAATGCTTTCTCGAAATTATGCAATTTAAATTCAGAGCCGATTTATCCATTCCGAAAATATTATAAGATTCACTTGTCGCAAAAACAATATCAAGATTTTCATTAATGCATATGATAGGCTCATTAGAATCGCCGTAAATACTTTGAAAATAATAATATGCGTTCATGCTCATAAGATGCCTCTCCTAACTCAGACAATATTATATTATACACATTTTCATTTGTAAAGAAATAATTAAATATTAAAATATTCTAAGATCACTGAAAAGTATTCACGCAGATATAAATTCAGTATCAGCAGCAGGTTACGAGGAGTTTGAGCTTTAAGGGTGGTTATATTTTCGAATCCTTGCTTTTCCATAATAAGCTCAGCTCTGTACAGATGAAAACCGTTGGTTATTACAGCAGCATCGTTCACGTTTGATGATTCATTGGCATCAATTATTTTTTTTGCTTCTTTAATATTTTGTCTTGTGTCATAAGAATTTTTTTCAGTAATCAAACGACTGCTGTCGATTCCTGCTTGTACAAGATAGTTATACATTACCTCAGATTCACATACGCTTTCGTTTGCTCCCTTGCCTCCGCATAAAACAGCTGTGCTATCGGGATATTTTTCAAGATACCGGGCGGCTCTGTCCAGTCTGCACTCCAAAACAGGAGAGGGCTCAGTCCCGTATACTGCGCATCCTAATACTATAACATATTTACTGTACAAATCCTCATCTTTTTCATTGCTTATTATTAAAAGTTCAATAAAAGCAAACGACAGTAGAAAAAGTATAATTATAACTCTGAAAATCAGTTTATACAGACCAGAGCAATAGGCAGTCAGACGATTGCCGCAATGTTTAAGCTCGTCTGCAACAGCATAAAAAACACAGCCGAAACTGCATAGCAACAACGCAACAGCCATAAGTCGCGCATATGCTGCAAAAGCATAAATAATAATACCCGCAGCAAATAAAACAGTACTGAAAGAAAAGATATATTTATGCTTTTTTAATATATTCGATAATACATTTAAGGTCATCTAATACAGTAACTCCCTCTGAAAGACACCTGGATTTTGAGTTGTGGCCGTTTGGAATGAGCACACATTTTGCATTCAAAGCTTTTGCGATTTCAGCGTCATTTATAAGGTCACCGATAAATAATACATTTTCAGGAAGCAGGTGATTTGTTGTCAGAAAAAAACGTGCATTATCGAGCTTTGAACCGACAAGAGTGTCGTCCATACCGATAACATCGTCAAAATATGATCTTATATTATATTTTTCGGTATCTTCAAACAAAAATTTTTTATAAAGCGATGACATTAGTATATTTTTAATATTATATTTTTTTAGTTCTTGCATAATAATAAAAAAGTCTTTGAAAATATGAATAAGATCAGCATGATTTTTGCAATATTTTTGAAATTCTGTCGAAATTTCAGACATATCGCTTACCGGTATACCTAGTCCTTTATAGTAATTTTCAAGCGGCAGAGAAACATTGTCGATATACTGTGCTTTGTCAGTTAAAGGCAGTCCTCTTGCTTTAAGCATATCATTTACGGCCGCGACAGATGCGTCTACATCATCAACAACGGTGCCGTTATAGTCCCAAATTATATGTGTTATCATACTAAACTCCATAGTTAGTAAAAAAGCACCGTAAAACGGTGCTTTTAAATTAGTCGAGATTGTATCTTTTCTTGAATTTGTCTACACGACCGCCGGAATCAACCAGCTTTTGTCTACCTGTAAAGAAGGGGTGACATTTTGAGCAAATTTCAACTTTTATTTCACTTTTTGTAGACCTTGTTTCAAAAGTTTCTCCGCAAGCACATTTAACAATAGCTTTGTCGTATTTGGGATGAATTCCTTCCTTCATATATCTCACCTCTTTAATTGTAATCATTAGACCAATGAATTATATCATATAGAATTTCCTATTTCAAGAGTTTTTTATATTTTTTTAGTATTTATACTTCATCAGGCAATTCAAATTCATAATAATTATTTTTATCTTTAAATTCTTCCGGAACTTGAGCGGCAAAATCAATTACCTGTGAAAAAGAGCCATCCTGACCTGATAGTAATATGTTTCGGTCTTTATTTAAAACAGCTACTCCGAAATTACCCACGGCAAAATCATATACATTTTCCTGAATCATTGTCGGAGTATAAATTATATCGTTTTCGTTAACTCCTGCTTTGCAATTGTCATTATCTCCCCAGACATACAGCTGACCGCTGTATGTAAGGGCTGCACAGGTATTTCCGCTGACAGCTATTTTTTCAACGCCGGATAAGATTTGTATCAGCTGAGCTTTGAACACCTCTCCGCCGTTTCCCAGCTGACCATTTTCATTGATTCCGGCTGTATACAGTTCGCCGTTCACAGTGAGAACAAGCGAAAAA
>CALXGU010000125.1 GCA_944387905.1 uncultured Clostridia bacterium | reverse complement strand
AAGTACGCTGTATCCCCGTTCTTTTAAGCTCATAAATTGCTCCTTTGACAAAGTGTTATCTGCTGCAGTAAACGTCCAGAATAGATTTGGGAATATGTTTAATGATAAAATCACTTTGCTTTGCGATATCACAAGCTTTTTGCAGAGTTTGCGGAATAGTCTGCATCTTTTCCAGAATTTCAGGAGAAGCTTTGAATAGATTAAAATCGGAAACAACCGGTAATTCAAGTTTATTTTTTATACCGTCAAGACCTGCATAAATCAACAGCGCAAAAGCAATGTACGGGTTGGCAGTAGGATCCGGCGAGCGCAGTTCAGCACGTCTGTATTCTCCGACTGCGGCAGGGATCCTAACCAGCTGGCTTCTGTTTTCGCTTGACCACGAGATATATTTGGGAGCCTTATTATGTCCGATTCTCATATAAGAGTCCTTATTAGGATTAAAAAAAGCGGTCATTTGTGCTGCCTTATCTAAAATTCCGCCTATTACATACGAAAGGCAATCATCGCCGTTTGAAGATTTGACTGAAATGTTGATATGAAATCCATTGCCCGGCTGATCTTTGAGCGGCTTGGGTGAAAAGTCAGCGTAAAGACCATTTCTGTGAGCGACAGTTTTTACGACAGTCTGAAAAGTAAGAACATTGTCTGCCGCAGTAATTGGGTCGGAATATCTGAAATCAATTTCGTTTTGCCCTGGTCCTTCTTCGTGATGAGAGCTTTCGGGACGTATACCCATTTGCTCAAGAGTCAGACAGATTTCTCTGCGTACATTTTCGCCTTTGTCCTCAGGGGCTATGTCCATGTATCCGGCGTTGTCATAAGGCTGGTTTGTTACGTTTCCTTGCTGATCAAAATTAAACAGATAAAATTCCTGTTCTGCGCCGAAGAAAAAAGAGATGCCGGCTTGTTGTGCTTCTTTAACCGCATTTTTCAAAAGATTACGGGTGTCACATTCAAAAGCTTTACCTGACAGATGAGTAATGCTGCTGAACATGCGTACGACTTTACCGTGTTCGGGACGCCACGGGAGAACGGCAAGCGTTTCACTTTCGGGTTTTAAAAACAAGTCTGAATGTGTCTCATCGCCGAAACCTAATATAGACGACGCGTCAAAAGCGATTCCGTATTCAAAAGCCCGAGACAGTTCCTGCGGCATTATTGAAATATTTTTCTGCTTTCCGAAAACATCACAAAATGCCAGACGTATAAATTTAACATCATCTTCCTGTATATATTGAATAACCTCATCTTTTGAATATTTCATACTAACACCTCTGTTTTGTTAATTAGCGACATACATCTGTTTATATGGATTCTTGCTGTCAGGATAAATCACTGAAAAAGGTGCTTCTAATATATCGCTGACTTCCAGTTTGAATATATGGCAGTATTCAAAAATGTAATCCTTTATCAAGCTGATATCAGAAATATCAGCAGGCTTTACACAGACATTGTCGGGGAAATGAATATTGCTTATGTCACCGCGGAGAAAAATTTTCCCTCCGTGCATACCTGTGCAGGGGAAATTCCCGACGATTTTACTGCCGTTTTTTTCAAGCCCTAAAACTATTATGATACCTCCGGCCTGATATTCGCCGAGAAAGCTCCCAGCGGTTTTGCCAATTATCATTACCGGTACCTTATCGTTGTATTCCTTCATATGGATGCCTGCCCGGTAACCGGCACTGCCTTTGACGTAGATTTTTCCTCCGCGCATTGCATATCCTGCAGCGTCGCCTGTATTTCCGTGTATTATTATTTTACCATCGTTCATAGTGTCACCGACGGCATCCTGGGCATTGGCGTTGACTGTAACAGACGCACCGTCAAGATATGCTCCCAAGGCATTTCCCGGCACTCCGTCAATAGTAATTTCTTTTCCGGTCATTCCCGCGGCAATAAATCTTTGTCCGCAGCAGCCGGTAATAATGCATTTATCGTCGATTTCACGTATTCTATCGTTGATGGATCTAAAATCCATGCCGTTAACTTTTATTTCCATTATATTATACCACACTTCCAAATTGTTTTCTACGTATTTTTTCTGAAAAAGCGGCAAAAGTAGGCATTTTTTTAAGCAACTCAAAGTCAATAGAGTCAAGCGGTGTTTTTTCCCGGATCAGCGAAGTAAAAATACCGGCCTTGTCAGTTTCATTTATAAAAATATAGCCTTTAAGCAAACCGTCTTTTACAAAAAACTTTTTAGCTGATGCATGCTGCAGCTGTATATTCGTAATATCAGAACTGTTGTCTGATATATAACTTCCGGCTGTCATTATATGATATCCGAATAAGCCTATCGAATTCATAGGAATAGCCCTGTCAAACACCTGACACCCGCCTGCCATGTTGACACCGGCTGTAAAGCCCTGCATGTATGCGTTCGGAAGCAGGGCAAGAACGCGTCTGCGGTCGGAAGAGGCGTCATAGCCTTCAGTGCAGTCTCCAGCCGAATATACGTTATCAAGGCTTGTTTTCATATGCTCGTCGACTAAAATGCCGCGGTCTACCTCTCCGTTGGCGTCTAATACAAGCGATGTATTCGGGCGCACGCCGACAGCAGTTATAAGGACATCAAAATCAACTGCTTTTTTGCTTTTCATTATAGCTTTTGAGTTTTCAAAATAGTCTACGCTGTCAGAAAGCAGAAGCTCAATGCCGATTTCCTTGAGATGATTTTCGATTATAGGGGATGTGTCTTTATCTAAAATACTGGATAAAATCATATCGGATAGATCGCAAACAGTTATCTTTTCAACGCGGTCATGCAGACCTTCTGCACACTTGAGACCTATCAGTCCCGCTCCTATAATGAGAACTTTGGATTTATTGGTTATTGATTTTTCTATTTGCAAAGCGTCATTGAGAGTTATAAAAGAAAATTTGTTTTTGACATTTTCAATACCCTTGAACCGGGGAATGAACGGAGACGAACCGGCGGCAACACACAGTGAAGTGTAATGCAGGGTAACACCGTCGGAAAGAGAGACGGTATTGTGCGACGGGTCAAGCATATTCGCTGTTTTATCATATAAGACATCGCATTTATTTGTTTTGTAAAAATCCTCACCGCGATAATTTATACGTTCTAAATCTGTCTTGCCTTCAAGATAATAGGAGATAAGCGGCCGGCAGTATACCGGATGGTTTTCTTTTGAAACTACGGTAATGCTGCCGCTTTTATCTCTGGTTCGTATACCCTCAATGCAGCCTGCAGCGGCGACCCCGTTTCCGATAATTACATATTGATTCATTTTGTCATCTCTCCTCGTAAACAATTGCTTTGTTGGGACAGCCTGCTACACAGGCGGGTCCTGAAACAGAATTTTCAAGACAAAGCTGGCATTTTTGTACGGTGCCGTGTTCCGCGGCAGAAAGGGCGCCATAAGGACATACGAGTATGCAGGTAAGGCATCCTACACATTTGTCTTTGTCAATGCAGATCGTACCGTTTTCAATATGCAGCGCTCCCGAAATACAGCTCTTTACACAGATTGGATCCCGACAGTGTCGGCATGAAACGGCAAAATTGATTTTGTCATCACCGTCTACTGTTATTCTGGGAAATATTTGCTTGCCTTTTAAAGCTTTGACCATATCAGTCATGCCTGAGTTGGCAAAAGCGCAGTTATATTCGCACAGATGGCATCCCAGACACCATTCTTCGTTTACATATATGCGTTTCATATGTATCACTCCTTATTCTCCGGCATGAGAAATACCCAGTATCTGCAGTTCTTTTTCGGTAAGACCGATACCGCGCAGCATCAGTCTGTTGCCCTTTAAAGCCTCGATGGAGTTTATACCCATTCCTCCCATAAGTTCTTTTATTTCATGGCGCCAAGCGTTCATGAGGTTAATAAGACGCCGGCTCCCGATTTCCGGATTAAGGCGTTTTACCAAATCCGGCTGCTGAGTAGCAATGCCCCAGTTGCACTTGCCGCTCTGGCAGGTCCTGCACAGATGACAGCCTAAAGCAAGCAGCGCAGCGGTCGCGATATAGCAAGCGTCGGCACCTAAAGCGATAGCCTTTACGACATCTGCGGAACTGCGTATACTTCCGCCGACAACAATTGATACATTATTGCGTATCCCCTCGTCTCTAAGCCGTTTGTCAACAGATGCGAGTGCAAGTTCGATCGGTATGCCAACATTATCACGAATTCTTGTCGGGGCAGCGCCCGTACCGCCTCTGAATCCGTCAATAGCAATTATATCCGCCCCGCTTCTTGCTATACCGCTGGCAATTGCTGCAATATTATGCACAGCAGCAACCTTTACAATTATCGGCTTTTTATATTCAGTTGCCTCTTTTAAAGAATATACCAGCTGCCGCAGGTCTTCAATAGAATATATATCATGATGCGGTGCAGGAGATATCGCGTCTGATCCTTCAGGGATCATGCGAGTGCGGGATATGTCGCCTACGATCTTTGTTCCCGGAAGATGACCCCCGATACCGGGCTTTGCTCCCTGACCCATTTTAATCTCTATCGCGGCTCCTGCTTCAAGATAATCCTTGTATACCCCAAATCTTCCGGAAGCGACCTGAACAATAGTATTTTCGCCGTAGCAGTAAAAGTCCTCATGCAAACCGCCTTCACCTGTATTGTATAGTATTCCTAGTTCCCGCGCGGCCAGAGCGAGGGATTTATGCGCGTTATAGCTTATAGAGCCGTAACTCATCGCCGAGAACATTACAGGCATAGACAGCTCGATCTGCGGATGCAGATCGCATATGATATTGCCGTCATTGTCTTTTTTTATATGTTCAGGCTTTTTGCCCAAAAACACTTTTGTTTCCATAGGCTCTCTAAGCGGATCAATAGACGGATTTGTGACCTGCGAAGCGTTTATAAGAATTTTATCCCAGTAAACCGGCATGGGTTTTGGATTGCCCATAGATGACAGCAGCACTCCGCCGCTGCCTGCTTGTTTGTATATCTCTTTGATAGTATCGTCCTGCCAGTTT
>CALXGU010000124.1 GCA_944387905.1 uncultured Clostridia bacterium | reverse complement strand
CTGTTCTTCTCCCCTAGGGTGCAAAGACAATACAGATACTTCAAAGGTTTGTCGAAGATGAAGAATATAAGCGCGGCTATCTTCTTACAAAGACACCGCTTATGGCTAAGAGCGATCTGTATAAAATATCAGGGCACTGGGACCATTATAAAGACGGAATGTTTGTTTTGGGCGACGAAGAAAAAGATAAAGAAGTATTTGCGCTCAGACCTATGACCTGTCCTTTCCAATATCAAGTATTTTTGAACAGGATGCGCTCCTACCGTGATCTGCCTATGAGACTTGGTGAAACCTCTACGCTTTTCAGAAATGAGGACTCAGGCGAAATGCACGGTCTTATCCGCGTTCGTCAGTTTACCATATCAGAGGGCCACATCATATGTACTCCTCAGCAGCTTGAACAGGAGTTCAAAAACTGTCTGGAGCTTGCAAGGTTTATGCTGGAATGTGTAGGGCTTGCGGATGATATTTCATACAGATTTTCTCAGTGGGATCCCAATGACACCAAAAAATATATCGGCACAAAAGAGCAGTGGGACGAAGCCCAGGGCATGATGTATAAAATTCTGGAGCACCTTGGTATCAAGTACTCGGTTGGAGTGGGCGAAGCCGCTTTTTACGGTCCTAAACTTGATATTCAGATACGTAATGTGTACGGCAAGGAAGACACTCTCATCACTATCCAGATAGATCAGATGCTTGCTTCACAATTCGGTATGGAATATGTGGACACCGACGGCATTAAAAAGAACCCGTATATCATACACAGAACAGCTATAGGCTGCTACGAAAGGACACTTGCGCTGGTACTCGAAAAATATGCGGGAGCTCTGCCGACTTGGATGGCGCCGCTGCAGGTGACTGTTCTGCCTATAAGCGATGCTCAGGCTGACGCTGCAAAACAGCTGTGCGACAGATTGTCTGACGCAGGCCTGCGTGTAAATGTCGATTACAGAAATGAAAAAATCGGTTATAAAATCAGAGAGGCACAAATGCAGAAAACACCATTTATGCTTATAATCGGTGATAAAGAGATGCAAAACGGCACTGTATCTGTTCGTTCTCATAAAGAAGGCGATATCGGTACGCTTACCGTCGACGAATTCATATCCTATATCAACAAACTTATAAAGGAATTTAAATAAGCCAAATGCGGCAGTGATCACTGCCGCGTTTATTTCGGAAAGGAGGAAAGACCTTTGACGAAAAAACCAAATAAACAAAACGACAATAAGTTCAGCCGTGCCGCAATGATAGCATATTTTCTAAAAGGCAGTACAAGATTTTTCGTAATAAGCGTTTTGTCATCGTTTATACTTTCTGTGCTCCAAATGATAACGCCGCGAATCGTAAGCGTGACTGTTGACAGTATTATCGGAGACAGACCGCCTGAATACGCAAAAATAGTAGATATGCTGGGCGATACAGACTATTTGAAGGAAAACATCTGGATAATTGCGATACTGAGCGCAATTGTCGGAATTGCCGTAACAGTTTTCAGATATCTTAGCGGATATTTTAATTCAAAAGGTGCGGAAAGCCTGATTAAAAATATACGTGATCTTTTATTCAAGAAAGTCCTTCACCTTCCCCTTTCCTGGCACATGAAAAACAGAACGGGCGACATAATACAGAGATGCACGACCGATACCGAAACCATACGCAGCTTTATAGCTGATCAGCTCACACGTCTTCTTAACATTCTTATACTTATAGGCGTATCACTCTTCTGTGTATTTTCAATACATAAAAGGCTTGCTCTCCTGACACTACTGACAATCCCTATAGTCGTAAGCTACTCATATGTTTTTTACAAAAAAAGCTCAAAGCTTTTTACCGAATGCGACGAAAGCGAGGGAGTTTTGTCATCAATAGCCCAAGAAAATCTGACTGGCTCGAGAGTTGTAAAGGCATTCGGACGTGAAGTGTATGAGAAGGCAAAATTTGAAGCGCAGAATGAGGATTATACATCTAAATGGATACATCTGTGCAGATTGCTGTCAGTGTATTGGGGCACAACCGACTTTGTCGCAGGCGCACAGATAATGCTTGTTTTGGTGATAGGTACCGCCGCATGTCTCAATCAATCTCTGACCCCTGGAAATCTTATTTCTTTTATTTCATATAATACCATGCTGATATGGCCTGTGCGACAGCTGGGACGAATGATCTCGGACATGAGTAAAGCCGGTGTTGCAGTCGATCGCATACGCTATATCATGAATTCGGAATCAGAGCAGGATACCGGCAAACATCTTGCTTTTGAGCCGGGTGATATTGAATTTAAAAATGTCAGTTTTGCATATGAAAATACAGAAGTTTTAAAGGATATCAGTTTTAAAGTAAAAAAAGGTGAGATTTTGGGCATAATAGGCGCCACCGGCTCCGGAAAAACAACAATCATGCTTCTGCTCACAAGGCTTTGCAGACCTCAAAACGGCAAAATAACAATAAACGGCATTGATATTGAAGATATTGATTTGGGAGAATTGAGAAAAAATATAGGTACGGTCATGCAGGAGCCGTTTCTCTTCTCCGGCACACTTGCAGAGAATATCGCCATTACCTCAAAAGAGCAGGATATGGATAAAATCAGAACCGCTGCCGCAATATCATGTCTTGAAAAAACAATCGATAACTTTAAAGAAGGCTACTCTACAGTTGTCGGCGAAAGAGGGATAACCCTGTCAGGCGGCCAAAAACAGCGTACTGCCATTGCAAGAGTACTTATGCTTAATTCCCCGGTTATTGTACTTGACGACTCATTGTCTGCAGTAGACACGGAAACCGATGCGAAAATACGCAGTAATCTCAGCAAAAATTTTAATAATGCTACTGTTTTTCTGATTTCCCACAGACTTACCTCACTGATGAAAGCGGACAAAATAATTGTTTTGAGCAATGGCAAAATTATAGAAAAAGGCTCACCCGACGAGCTTCTTAAATCGGACGGAGAATTTTCAAAGATATATCACATGCAGATGACATTGCCCGAGGAACTTTCGGAGGTGCACAATGACAAAAACTGAAATCAAAAACAACCGTTTTTTCGGTATACCCAAGCTCCTTCCGTATTTAAAGCCATACAGAGCCAATCTGTTCCGTCTTGTCTTATTTGCCGCGCTCGGCGGAGTTTGCGAAATCATTTTTCCGCTGTTTCAGAAATATGCAATAGACAATTTCGTTTATCAAGCTGATTCATTGAGCAGCATAAAAAATGCTGTCATATGGTTTACAATAATCTATACAATCGTGCTTGTAGCATACTCGATTTTTAATGTAATATCTTCTTATGCCGCGTGTGAGCTGGAGATGTACACATCAAGAGACCTGAAAAATGCTGCGTTCAATCATCTCCAAACTCTGTCGGCATCATATTATAACAGTCATAACGTAGGGTATATTCACGCCAGAGTAATGAGTGACACCGGGAGGATATCAGTCGTTTTATCATGGATCTTTATTGATATAATATGGTGTATAACATACGTTATCGGCGCTCTTGTTTCCATGTTTCTGCTCAATGTACCTCTTGCGCTTTGTGTTGCTGTAATTGTGCCTATTGCGGTTTTCATCTCTTTATTTTTCAAAAAACGGCTTACTGACATATATCATAAAGTCCGTGAGGCAAATTCAGTTGTAACCGGCAAACTCAATGAAGGTATAACCGGCGCTAAAACCGCAAAATCTCTGGTCATTGAAGATCTGATGCAGCATAAATTTGAAAAGTCATCAGATTATATGATGAAAACTTCAGTCAAAATGGCGCATTGGCGCTCACTGTATGTATCAGTATTTTCACTGATTTCATCGACCGCCTTTGCGCTTGTGCTATGGCGAGGCGGAATAATAACACAAAGCGGCGTAATGATTGTAGGCACTTTATCTGTATTTTTATCATATGTCATTGATCTTATCGACAGGCTCAACAACCTTGTAGGCACTATTTCAAATATGATAAATTCTCAGGTCAATATTGAGCGGTTCACAAATCTTATGGATACTGAAACTGAGGTGAAAGACCGACCTGATGTAATTGCAAAATACGGCTCGATTTTTGAGCCAAAGCGTGAAAACTGGGAACCTCTGCACGGAGATATTGAATTTGAGAATGTGACGTTTTGTTATCCTGACGGCAATGAAAATGTACTGGAAAATTTCAGCCTTAAAATACCTCAAGGCACAAACTGCGCCATTGTAGGAGAAACAGGCGCGGGTAAAAGCACTCTTGTAAATCTTGTTTGCAGATTTTTCGAGCCGACCTCAGGCAGAGTTTTGATTGACGGCAAAGATATAAGAGACAGATCGCTGAGCTGGCTGCATTCAAATATCGGTTATGTTCTGCAAAGTCCGCATCTTTTTACAGGCAGCATAAAAGAAAATCTTATGTACGGCAATGAAAACGCAACGCAGGAAGAGATGGAAGCAGCAGTCAGAAGCGTTGCCGCCGAAGGTATAATAGAACGCATGAACGGATACGACGCTCAAGTCGGCGAGGGCGGAGACCTTCTGTCTACCGGCGAAAAACAACTGCTGTCTTTTGCTCGTGCCCTTATTTGTGATCCGAGGATCTTTATACTTGATGAGGCAACTTCATCTATCGACACAGTTACCGAGCAGAAAATACAAAACGCTATAGCCGTTGCTATGAACGGAAGAACCTCTCTTGTAATTGCGCATAGACTTTCTACAATAAGACAGGCCGATATCATACTTGTAGTTAAAGACGGTAAAATCGTCGAGCGCGGCACTCATGATCAGCTCATGGCCAGACACGGTTATTATTTTGAACTGTATATACGCCAGTTCCGGGATGAGGCTATGCAGCAGTCGTTATCATAGATCTTAAATTATCAGAATTATATAATTGCACGGATTGTATATATTTTTGATTGCTGATTTCTTTTTTTCAGTCCTGCAGAGCAAGCTTATATTTAAAAGAAAAAAGCGGCAAGCCGATAGGCTTGCCGCAACATGGCTCCCCCTGTTGGACTCGAACCAACGACCCTGCGGTTAACAGCCGCATGC
>CALXGU010000123.1 GCA_944387905.1 uncultured Clostridia bacterium | reverse complement strand
AAATTTAGAGGACTGTACGGCATCGACCAGAAGTTTGAGCTCAGGAAGTTCAAAGTCTCTTGACAGAAGTCTGTAACTGCTCCCGCCCGCTGCTCTTTCTGTACCGATATCGGCGCCGTACACATCCCGCAGCAAAGCTATATCCTCATAAATACTTTTTCTCTCCGCCGTTACGCCGTAAGCTTCCAGCTGACTGAGTATCTGGCGCATTGTTATTCCGTGGTCCTGATCAGTCTGACGCTTTAAGATATCGTATAAATATATGATCTTCAGCTTTTGATTGCGTGATTTGGGCATGATTTCACTTCCCTGTAGTATTTAAACAAATTTTACATTGCGCATTGTCTCAAGTCAACATTAAAATTAACAAATAACTGTTAATATTTAATGAAATATATGTTATAATGTTTTTTAAATTCATAAAAATTGGAGATGATCAGTTAATGGACGATGGTCCTGTGCGATCATTTGCGTTCATAATTTTATTTTCACTCAGCGCCTATTTTTCCGGCTCGGAAATTTCGCTGGCGTCGGTAAATAAAATACGTATTGCAAATCACGCTCAAAACGGCGATAAAGCCGCAAAGAGAGTTCTTTACCTGCTCGATGATTTCGATAAGGCACTCTCGACACTTCTCATAGGCAACAATGTTGTAAACACCGGTATTGCAACGCTCTCAACGGTTGTTACCTATGATATTTTTAAAAATTCACCTAAAATACCGGATTATGCCGTGCCGCTGTGCACGATAGTTACTACGATCGCCGTTTTCTTTCTCGGCGAAATGATTCCCAAATGCTTTGCAAAAGCCTGCAACGAAAAGTTTGCTAAAGTTATTTCCGGTTCTCTTATCTTTCTGATGAAAGTTATGACTCCGGTCAGCTTTTTCTTTTCTCTTCTCAGCCGAATTGCAAGCAAACCCTTTAAACGCAGAGCGACTCAGACCCCGACCGTAACGGAAGATGAACTGTATGACATCATCGAGACGTACGTTGAGGAAAATGATATCGACAAGGATACAGAAGAGCTTGTCCAAAATGCGATAGAATTTTCTGAGTCAACCGTAAAAGATGTTATGACACCATGGAATAAGGTGATCAGCGTAAGTGTTGATACCCCGCCTGATACTATAGCCCAAACAATGCGTGACTGCGGTCATTCGCGACTTCCGGTCACTGATGCCGGCGGACAGGTGATAGGCACGCTCGGTCTGCGTAAATTTTTAAAAACATATATCCGTAACAAAGCTGATATCAATATCGCAAGCCTTATGGATAAACCGGTATTTATTCCGGCGCCGACGCCGGTAGACGATTTGCTCTCTGCGCTTTCGCAAAGACGCACGCTCTTGCGTATATAAAACTGGAAAATAAAACAATCGGCATTATCACCATCGAAGATATTCTCGAAGAGCTTGTTGGCGAGATCTATGATGAAGAGGACACCGTGACACAGGAGAATACGATCGGAGGTGGCGTCGTTGTTTAATTATATAGCTATAATTATTTTTGTTGTCTGTTCCGCCTTTTTCTCTGCCTCTTAGATTTCCTTTGCCTCGGCAAGCGAAGTCAGACTCAAGAACAAAGCCGAGAACAACAAATCTCTGGCATCAAAGCTTGCATATAAAATATACTCAAGCTATGAGAGCGTGCTTGCCTCTGTTCTTATAGGAAACAATCTTGTCAACATCGCCTCGTCCTCGGTTGCAACGGTCATTATAATTGACCTTCTGGGCGAGAGCAACGCCTGGGTCGCGACTCTGGTCATGACGATAATTCTTCTTATATTCGGAGAAATTCTGTCCAGGGTTGTTGCAAAAACAGTGCCGGATCAAGCCGCTCAGTTCTTTGCCATACCTCTTTACGGCTTTACTATTATTACAAAACCGCTTGTTTTTATCGTAGATAAAATATTGGCGCTTGTCTCAAAACTGTGGAAAAACCAGATTGATGACTCGCCTGCCGTTACGGACGACGAATTGGAAACCATTATCGACACTGTCGAAGACGAAGAACCCGAAAACTAAATAAATAATTCCGCAAAGGCTACGCCTTTGCGGAATTTTTATATCGGCATTCTTATTTATGTGATTCGAAAAACTGGTTTGCATAATACTTGCCCGGCTCCATTTCCGTTTCATACCTGTATTTCATAAGTTCGCTTACAGTCACAAGCTGGTATCCGTTCTCTATAAGCCACGGAACAAGCTCCTCTACAGCCTGAGCGGTCGATTTATATATGGAATGCATAAGTATGACATCACCGTCAAGATTGCCCTCGGATTTGACTGATTCTATCACTTTATCCTTATCCCTATATTTCCAGTCAAGAGTATCTACTGACCAGCCGATGAGGTATTTATCACAGTTTTCCTTAAGATCCGAACCCACTTCTCCGTACGGAGGTCTCAGAAGCGTCGGTTTATACCCGAGTATTTTTTCAAACACCGCATCAGTGCTTGATATTTCTTCTTTTATTTTTTCAACTGAAGCTTTCTTCAAATTTTTATGCGAATACGAATGACTGCCCATTTCGCAGCCAAGCTGTGAGGCACGCTGCATTGCCTGCGGAGCATTTTCCATAATACATCCCAGATCAAAGAATGTCGCTACCGAGTCATATGTTTCAAGAACATCAAGTATTTGATCTGTATATATACTGCTGGGTCCGTCGTCAAATGTGAGAGCCACAAGCTTTTTTGTTATATCCACAGTACGAACGCTGTCGTCCGAAACAACGCCTGCCTTTATACTCTCCGGCAGCGCAAATCGTATTTTTGAATACGGCACATGCACGGTTATATGCTCGTCCGTCTGGGAAGTCAGTGCGTTTGAGCTGTATATCACATCAATGCCGCTGTCTGTGTAAAGCAGCTGATAATCCGTACTGTCCTTTAATTTTACCTTATCTACTGAGGAGCCGTATCTCTGATCTTCAAGCACAAGATCCCTTGCATGTATCATTGTTATTCTGCGCAGGGTATCATCCAGCTCTACAAGACCTTGTGAGTCGTAATTGAATGTTTTTATGTACTGACTCTGTGTTCCGCTCAATGTCTGCTTTGAGCTTACCTCTATTCCTGTTATGTCTTCAGACGCCTTAAAAGATTTATAGCTTATCAAAAGCTTGTCCTCATCTGATACTGCCTTGTTGATAAATTCATTTTTTAGTTTTTCATAGTAATCAGATATCGACCGGTCCGCTTCAACAACAGAAATCGACGGTTTCGATACAGCTATCGAGCCGTTTTTTGAATATTGATATGAAACTGTGGGTTTAGCGGCAGTCTGAGCGTCAGAAAAGCCTTCAAACCAACTGTCAGCCTCCTGTTTAAATACATCCTGAGGCTTTGGAGCGCATGAGGCAAGCAACGTGCATAACATAACCGCTGCCGCAATGAGACTTATACATTTTTTTACTGAATTCTTTAAGCTCATAATATTCCCCTTTCCTGTTTAAATTAAAGAACGGGTGACGCCCGTTTTTTAATTGTCTGAGGTTTCAGAAGACAAAACAATCGTTATCTTAAGTTCCCTTGCATTCCTGTACACTGTCAAAGTGATACTGTCACCTGGCTTATAGTTATTTTTTTGTTCGTCAAGCTCTGCCATATTAGATATCTGGACATCGTTTACGGCTGTGATTATATCACCTTTTTTCAGGCCCTGTGTATATGCGTCGCACTCGGGATCCACATAATTCACATACACTCCCTGAGGTATATCATAAAGCTGAGCGTATGTCGCATCAAGATCGCTACCCTGAATGCCTATATACGGTCTGTCTTTGATATATCCGTATTTTATAAGTTCTTCTATTATATCCGTCGCGCTTGTTATCGGTATAGCAAAACCTATGCCTTCATAACCGGTAGTCACTATTTTAGATGATGTGATGCCTATGACCTGGCCGTATGAATTGACAAGCGGGCCGCCTGAATTGCCTGGATTTATTGACGCATCAGTCTGTATCAGCGTCATATACACGTTTTCTATGGCTATACGCCGATTCAGTGCCGATACTATGCCGGAGGTAACTGTTCCGGCAAGTTCAAGTCCGTAAGGATTGCCTATGGCTACCACCGTCTCACCTACAACAAGTGAATCACTGTCGCCGAATTCCGCAGGCTGAAGTCCTGTTTCTTCGATTTTCAATACGGCAAGATCGGTTCTGGTATCACTGCCTATAAGGCTTGCCGTATATTCCCGCTCATCCGACAAAACAACTTTTATTGCAGCCGCGTCCTCTACTACATGCGCGTTTGTCGCAATATATCCGTCCTCACTCAGTATGATTCCGGTACCAGAGCCCTGACCGATCTGAGACCCGTTTGTTATAGTGACTATTATTCCCACAACAGAATCCTTTACTTTTTCATATACCTGCGGAACAGTCAATGCATCGGTTGTGGGCTGCTGTGTCTCCAATGACGGGACATTCAAATTTTCTTCACGCTGGTCATTGGTGTCATTACCGCTGTTATCGACAATATTATTTTCATTTTTTGTATCTACCGCATCGTCGCTGTCTGTGGGTAAAGAAACAAACATAACTATTACGGCAAGAAAAAGTACGAACGCTACGCACGAAACTCCTATAAGCGCGACTGTTACTCCGTTGAGCTTTTTGTTCTTATTATCAGACTTTTTCTTTTTTGGTTTTTTCTCGGCGCCTGTATACCCGGTATATCCGCCGTTATACGGATTTGGATTCTGCCATGTATATGATCCGTCAGCATTATCCATTCTGCTGCTTGTCTGACTTTGACTGCCGGTGCTGTTTCCATAACCGTAATAACCTGTATTTTGTCTGTAATCATTAGGCTGAGTCTGATTGACATAGGTATCGGTTTGGCGGTATGAACTATAAACATCATTCTGCTGGGTTGAAGACTGTGAGTTGTCTAAGATAGAGTCGGCCTGTACCGCACCGCTCTGCGCATCGTTCACGTCGGCGTCGGCCTGTACCGCACCGCTCTGCGCATCGTTCACGTCGGCGTCGGCCTGTACCGCACCGCTCTGCGCATCGTTCA
>CALXGU010000122.1 GCA_944387905.1 uncultured Clostridia bacterium | reverse complement strand
CATGCTATATAATAATCAAGCAAAAGCTAAAATTCAATTAAGCCGAAAACCAAAAGGGTTATAAAATGTCTGTCTCTTTCAATACTGACTTCTCTGAGAGATTTTTTAAGCTGTAGATTCGGATACGCACCTTGACGCTCATACGCTACAAGAATATTCAGAGCTGCATTTCTAGGATCGATTATCATTTCCGACTATTTGTCCTGAGTATATACGCTAACATCTGTGCTAAAGATATAAGCATTGCAATAACATATGTCATTGCCGCAGCAGTGAGCACTTTTTTAACTCCGGCTATATCTGTATCATTATAACCCATATTTCTGATATTTTCAACAGCTCTGGCGCTGGCATTAAATTCCACCGGCAGAGTTACAAGGTTAAAAATAAACAAAACCATAAAACAGAATACAGCAATATTGCAAAACAGAGGCATTTGTGTGAAAAGACTGAGAATGATGACTAAATAAAGGATGTTTGAACTGAAACTTGTCACACCGATTATTGACGATCTTAACTTTATGGGAAAATACTGAGCCTCATACTGCAAGGCATGACCTGTCTCATGAGCTGCAATACCGATGGCGGAAATACTGGTACCGTTATAGACATTTTGGGATAATTGTATCACCTTTCTAGTAGGAATAAATCTATCTGTCAGATTACCTTCTATACATTCTATTGTAACATCGTTAATACCGGCATTTGCCAGTATCATCTTTGCAATAGCACAGCCCGTTACGTTTTTTGAATTCATTATTTTTGAATATTTTTTATATGTTAAATTTAAACGATGCTGAATGATAAGTGATAGTATAATAAGCGGTAAAATAAGGAAAATTGAATAATAATCGTAAAAAAACATATAAACCTCCAATTACAAATTTATTTTCATACCTGTTTTTAGTTTCGCTCCCAAACTGAATGAAAATGCATCCATTTGTCTTTTTCCTGTTTTCTGAACCTGCGTTAAAATAATACTTTTTTTATTGCCGCAGGCAATTTCTATGCCTTTTCTTGTTATACTGATTATTGTTCCGGGCGAGGCGTCAGTATCAGATCCAATAACTACAGTATAAACCTTTATAATATCTGTTTCGCTGTTTATAAACGCGAGCGGCCATGGATTGAGAGCGCAAACCTGACATTTGATTTTTTCAGCGTCATTATTAAAATCTATTAAACCCATTTGTTTTGTGATCATAGATGCGTAAGAACTTTCATTTTCGTTCTGAGGTGTATATGAGGCACGCCCGCTGACTATGTCTCTTATTGTATTTTCAAGACAGTCTGCACCTAAAACGCTCAGTCTGTCAAACAGCTCGCCTGCAGTCTCATACATTCCTATATCGGTTGAAACCTGAGATATGATATCACCGGTGTCCAGACCTTTTGCCATTTTCATGATCGTAACACCTGTGCGCTTATCTCCGTTTAAGATAGCACTCTGTATAGGCGATGCTCCCCTGTACTTAGGCAAAAGTGATCCGTGAACATTTATACAGCCATATTTGGGATAATTCAGCACATATTCCGGAAGTATTTTGCCGTATGCAGCAACCACGATCAATTCCGGATCAATACTTTTGAGCAAATCATCGCAGCAATAGTCTTTGAAAGAATCAGGCTGACAGACACGAATACCGTTCTGTAAAGCAAATTCCTTTACAGGGCCTGCTATGATTTTTTTGCCTCTGCCGCACGGTTTATCGGGTTGGCAGAATACTGCGCAGACATCGTAAATTTCACTCAATCTCCTAAGAGACGGCAGAGCAAAGTCCGGAGTGCCCATAAATGCAATTTTTATTTTTTCAGACATCAGTCAAATACCTCTTTACCTATTTTAGGTATTGTAATACCGTCAAGATGATCGTTCTCATGCATCAGAGCACGCGCGATAAAATCCTCGGCTTCATATATAAACCATTCGCCTGAAAGGTTTTGTGCTTTTATTATGACCTTGTCAGGACGAGTGATTTTAAAGCTGCGCCCAGGAAAAGAAAGACAGCCTTCAAGATATTTATCGTTTTTACCTTTCTTTTTTAATATTTCAGGATTGATAAATTCCATAATATTTTTTTTATCCGGGTCGATATCAACAATAAATATTCTTTTCAAAACCCCAACCTGCGGCGCGGCAAGACCGACACCGTCAGCTTTTATCAATGTCTCTTTCATATCATTTACCAGTTCAAAAATACGCTCGTCGATTTTTTCGACCGGACGTGATTTTTTTGAAAGAAATTCCATATTATCTTTTATTATTTCCCTTAATGCCATTTTAACCTCAATTATTGTTTATTGGATTTACATTTATTGATAATGCAGAAGCAACATTACTTTCAAAGTAGCTTAAAATTTGCCACAGCATTTCATACATACGATTGCATATTTTGCTTTTTATTACAAGATTATACCGGTATTTTCCGTTAAAACAAGCTATTTTAGGTACGGTGGGATGCAGCAGACGGACAGGTATGTCGTTAAATGTTTGGCGGCTTATTTTGTCTATATAAGTATAGAGAAACTGTATATCAGAATATGCGTCATTCTCATTGGAATTAGTAACAGTAAACGTTACAAGATCACAAAACGGAGGATAGTTCATAGCCTGTCTGAACTTGATTTCAAAGTCATAGTATTTATCGTAATTCTGATCTTTCGCGTATAATATTATTTCATGATCAGGAGAATATGTCTGTATAAAAGCCTTTCCCTTTTTATCTGCACGTCCGGATCTTCCGCATACTTGAGTCAACAATGAAAAAGTGCGCTCATTGGCCCGAAAATCATCAACATAAAGAGACAAATCCGCATTTATTATACCTACAAGCGTAACATTGGGAAAGTCCAAACCTTTCGCAACCATTTGTGTGCCGACCATAATATCGTATTTTCCGTTTTTAAAAGCATCAAGATTATTGGAATAAGAAATATATGAACTCACGGTATCGTAATCCATTCTGAGTATCCTGGCCGTTGGAAAATACTCTTCTAATTCAGTGTTTACAAGCTGCGTTCCTATGCCCAGCTTTTTTATATGTTTGCCGCCGCATTCAGGACAGACATCAAACATTTTTATACTGTAACCGCAGTAATGACACATACATCTGTTATTTGCAGAATGATAAGTCAGAGCAATACCGCAGTTTTTACATTTTGCAACATAACCGCAGCTTCGACAGCCAACCATCGTGTAAGCACCGCGTCTGTTTAAAAAAAGTATTGACTGTCCTCCGGAATTCAGATTTTTATCTATTTCATGATAAAGTTCCTCACTTAAAAAAGACTGGTTTCCCTGCTTGAATGAATTCCGCATATCTATTATTGTCGCTTTAGGCAAAGGATTATCATTATATCTTTTGTCCAGCTTATAATATTTGTATTTGTTTTTTTTCGCGTAATAAAAGCTTTCGACAGATGGTGTCGCCGATCCGAGTATGAGAGGAATATCCTGCTTTCTGCATATAAATTTTGCAATATCACGAGCGTGATACCTTGGTGAGCTTTCAGATTTATAGCTTTGTTCATGCTCTTCATCTATAATCATTAAGCCCAAATTATTCACCGGAGCAAAAACGGCACTTCTTGTACCTACTACCACACAGTTTTCAGCGTTTTTGATTTTACGCCATTGATCTGCTCTTTCTCCGGGCGTCAGACCGCTGTGAACTACATAAACTCTGTCACCGTACCGTGTATAAAATCTATTGAGCGTTTGCGGCGTGAGAGAAATTTCCGGGACCATAAACACAGCTGATTTACCATTCTGCACTGCATTGTCTATAAGAGAAATATATATAAGAGTTTTTCCGCTGCCTGTCACTCCGTGTATAAGGTGTACATTATAATTACAAAAGACAGAATTTATGGACTCATATATTTTACGCTGCATTGCTGTAAGCTGTATCTCGGATATATCATAAGAGCGTTCAATAAATTTATAAGGATTACGCTCCACTGTTTTTGTAATTACAGAAATAATATCTTTCTTTATAAGAGTTTTTACCGTGCTTATACCACAGCCGCTGTAATACAATGCGTCTCTTTGTAAAATCTCGCCGTAATCAAGAAATACGGACAGAAGGTCTTTTTGTTTTGAATATCTGCTACCCAGCTGTGAAATATAGTTTTCCAAATCGATTATATCTATATTCAGTTTAAGATATTTTTCTGTAAGCTGACCGATATTATCTGAAGTGGCAATTTGTTTTACAATAAGGCCATTTTGAAGGCAACCATTAAAATCACTTTTCAATTGTTCCGGTACATCATCATACTTGAGACGATTTTTCTTTTTCAAGAACAATAAAAAAAGCTTGTTATTATACTGCTCAAGCTCATTTGCGCACGCATAATACTCTGTGATTTTAAAATCGATACCTCTGGGAACTATTGCTTTGAGAGCATTGTAATATGTCACAAAATATCTGTTTTTTAGCAAACGTATCAAAGACATTTGCATTTGATTAACAAGGACTTCATCATCAACAACATCTAAAATACATTTATATTTAGAAACATCTTCACTCTCATGCAGCAAAATAACAAGTGCTTTCTTTTTGATGTTCGCTTTAGAAAACGGAACAACAACTCGCATCCCGACTTGTAATTGACCGGAATATTCAGGCGGTACAATATAGTCGTATGGTTTATCTATCTTGTTAATTATATCATCAATAACTACGCTTGCCAATAAATCCATACAACACTCCTATTAATATTTAAATATCAGTTTAATTTTCGCGAGGCAGTTGTTTATTTGGATTTTTATTGTCATTTTCATCTTCATATTTGCAGCATACCTTTCCGGTAGCTATATCTTCGATCGCCAGTTTAACTGGTTTATCCGAAAGTGGAACTTTATTGATTTCAGACAATTCCAACAGCTGTCTTGCGCGCTTGGCAGTAATAATAACAAGCGCATATCTGTTATGGGTGACTTTTTCAAGATCATTAATTGCAGGGTATAACATCATATTAAAACACCTCTATAATTAGATTTATTATATTTTTTTATACGTTCAGCCCTTAAAATAGC
>CALXGU010000121.1 GCA_944387905.1 uncultured Clostridia bacterium | reverse complement strand
TGAAAACGCGGCGGAAGGTCAAAACATAAATGTTACGGATAAATATATCGACGTGACTTTCAGAGGTATAGCTTCAGATATCGCCCAACTGAAAGAATCAGATGTTACAATAGTCATTGATTGTCAGAATAAACCTCAGACAAAAGGCGTAAACAGCATGCCGATATATGCTGTGATACCGGGAGATTATAAAATTGGAGTAGTCGGCAAATACTATGTAATGGCGGATGTAAGTTGAATTATGACTGCGATGGGAAAAATAACTCAAGTCAATACAAAAGATGTCTTAGTAAGTGTAGTAAGAAGCGGAGCGTGCTGCGGCGATTGTGGCAGCTGCAGCGGCTGTTCCGGTCAGACGGTTGATGTCAGAGCTGTGTGTGATATTGATGTGACCGTAGGCTCAATCGTAGAGATACAATCAAGATCAGGTTATGTCCTTTTGGGAATGCTTGTTATCTTTTTGCTCCCGGTATTTTTACCGGTAATCAGTTATTCGGTTATTTGCGGATATAATATAACAGCCGCCTGGATTGCGGCTGTTATACTTTTTGTGATGTCAGCCGCGGCGGTAAGGTATATATCCGTGTCGGACAAGTATTTAAATAAAGTTCGGCCTAAAGTGGTAAGGGTGTTAAATAAAAAATAATTTTTCTATTGTATTTTTTTTGACAGCATAGTATAATATGCAGTGGTCTTAAAAAGCATATGTTTTTACCGGAGGAAAAAAGCATGAAATATATAACGGTATCACAGATATATGGTTCGCCTGAAGTGTATTTTGATAAAGAAATTACTGTATGCGGATGGGTACGTACAATACGTGATTCTAAGAATTTCGCATTCATTGAATTAAATGACGGAAGTCATTTTAAAAGTCTTCAGATTGTAATTGAGAATGGCAGTCTTGTCAATTACGAAGAAATCGTAAAACAGAATGTAGGCGCGTCTCTTGTAGTGAAAGGCGTGCTTTGTTCAACTCCTCAGGCAAAGCAGCCGTTTGAAGTAAAAGCGTCTAGCATAACAGTTGAGGGAGAGAGTACTTCTGATTATCCTTTACAGAAAAAACGGCATACACTTGAATATCTTAGGACTATGACACATCTGCGTCCGAGAACAAATACAATGTCGGCGGTCTTCAGAGTTCGTTCTAAAGCGGCATATGCCATACACAAGTTTTTCAACGAAAATGGATTTACCTATGTTCACACTCCTATTATTACTACATCAGACTGTGAAGGCGCAGGCGAGATGTTTCGGGTAACCGCTCTGGATTTTGACAAGATAAACGGCAAGCCTGATTTTTCCCGAGATTTCTTTCAAAAGAGTACATTTCTCACAGTGTCAGGTCAGCTGAACGGAGAGTGTTTTGCTCAGGCATTTGATAAAATCTATACTTTTGGACCTACATTTCGTGCGGAGAACTCCAATACGGCAAGACATGCGGCAGAATTTTGGATGATAGAGCCGGAAATCGCTTTTGCGGATCTTAAAGATGATATGGAACTTGCAGAAAAAATGATAAAATATGTGATTTCATATCTTCTTGAAAATTGCAGCTATGAGCTTGAATTTTTCAACAGCTTTATAGACAAGACGCTGCTTGAAAGACTTAATAACATAGTAAACAATGAATTCGGACGAGTGACATATACAGAGGCAGTTGAGCTTTTAGAGCAGTCGGGAGAAAAATTTGAGTATCCTGTGAGCTGGGGTATGGATCTGCAGACCGAGCATGAGCGCTATATAACTGAAAAAATATATAAAAAACCTGTTTTCGTAATCGACTACCCTGCTGAGATAAAAGCGTTTTATATGCGTATGAATGATGACAATAAGACAGTGGCGGCAATGGATTTGCTTGTGCCAGGTGTCGGCGAAATAATCGGCGGCAGCCAGAGAGAAGAGCGTCTTGATGTTCTGACAGAAAAAATAGAAAAACTGGGACTAAATAAGGATGCATACTCATTCTATCTTGATTTGCGCAAGTACGGCGGAACAAAACATGCCGGTTTCGGCTTGGGCTTTGAGCGTCTTATAATGTACGTTACCGGAATGGCAAATATCAGAGATGTATTGCCGTTTCCGAGAACGGTTAAAAACGCAGACTTATAATTTGGAGAAAAAAATGACATATCAATCAATGAGCAGGGAGCAGCTTTGTCAAATCCGTTCAAAACTGCTTGAAAAATATGAAGAATTCAAAAAAGACGGAATAAAGCTGGATATGGCACGGGGAAAGCCGGATAAACAGCAGCTTGATATTTCAGAAAATATCCTTAGTATTGTAACAGAAAACGAACAGTGTATTACTGATGAAGGAATAGACTGCAGAAATTACGGTGGGCTCGATGGTCTACCGAGTGCAAAAAGGCTGTTTGCCGATGTATTTGATTTAGATGAGCGCAACATTATCCTTGGCGGTAATTCAAGCTTAAATATGATGTACGACACTATCGCAAGAGCATTTTCCTTCGGATTTTGTGACAGTGAGAGACCATGGTGTAAAGAAGAAAAAATCAGGTTTTTATGTCCTGCACCGGGATATGACAGACATTTTGCAATTTGCAGTCAGTTCGGCATAGAAATGATAACCGTTCCGTTGAATTCTGACGGACCGGATATGCAGATGGTAAAAAAGTATGCGGAATCTGATCCGTGTGTAAAGGGTATATGGTGTGTGCCTAAGTATTCAAACCCAACCGGCATAACGTATTCTGATGAAGTTGTTCGTGCTTTTGCACAGCTTAAGCCTGCAGCTAAGGACTTCAGAATTTTTTGGGATAACGCATATGCTATACATGACTTCAACGGCAACAAAAAATTACTTAATATACTTAAAGAATGTGAAAAATCAGGTATGCCGAATATGCCTATTATGTTTGCGTCGACATCAAAAATAACTTTTCCGGGGAGCGGGGTCGCTCTGATGTCTGCAAGCAGTGAAAACATAGAACAAATCAAAAAACTGCTTTCGATCCAAACGATCGGTCCCGATAAAATAAACCAGCTTAGACATGTGGCATTTTTTAAAAACAAGCAGGGAATGCTTGATCACATGAAGCGTCATGCTGCTATTATGAAGCCTAAATTTGACGCTGTCATATCAGCTTTTAAAAGAGAACTTGCCGGTACCGGCATAGCGGACTGGACAGAACCGGAAGGCGGATATTTTATAAGCTTTAATGTTTTGGAAGGCTGCGCAAGCAAAGTATATGAGCTGGCGTTAAATGCGGGACTTACCTTGACGAAGGTGGGGGACACATATCCATACGGAAAAGATCCTTTTGACAGCAATATCCGTATAGCTCCTTCATTCCCCAGTATAGATCAGCTGGAGGCTGCTGTTGAAAGATTTATTGTATGCGTCAAAATAGCGGCAGTTGAAAAAATATTGACAGAAAAATAAAAAAAGGCGGTTACCGCCTTTTTTTATTTATTATGTCAACAGCGCAGGCTGTCAGGATACTTAATATGTACCATAGATTTATTGCCTTGGAAAACTCCAAAATCACATTATATGAAAAATGCCGGCATACTTCTATCTTACAGTATAAAAGCAAACTGATAGTAAACATTATAACTGCCCATAAACCAGTAAAAATGAACAGGGCAATTTTTGAATGTTTTGAAATATTCAAAATTAACATCTCCCGTTATGCTTGATTACGGTTTACTTAAATGATACAATATATGATAGTAGTTTTCAATATATACTGAATGGTAAAAAAACTATATATTTACAGGAGAAAAATATGGAAATAGGCTTGTCTCTTGCCAGCTTTTATCCACAGCATCCCGAAAAAACGGTAGAACTTGCAAAAGAGCTTGGCTTTGATATATGCGAACTTTTTATCAATACTTTCAGTGAACTGGATTCGGATTATATAAAAGAATTCGGAAGAAAGTGCCGAAAAGCTGGACTCAGAGTGTATTCTGTACATCCGTTTACCAGCGCTATAGAAAATTATATGTTTTTTTCTATATATGACAGGCGAGTAAGTGATGCATGCAAACTATATGCAAAGTACTGCGAAGCGGCTGAATATCTGGGCGCTGAGGTGATAAATATGCATGGAGACAGAGGACTCGCCGTATCAGATATCGATCAGTATATTGAATGCCTCAAACCTATCTATGAGCTGTCGCAGACTTACGGTGTATGTATTGCTCATGAAAATGTCTTTTTCAACAGTATAAACCATCCTGATATCGCACATAAGCTTGTCGAGCTTCTGGGGGATAAAATTAAATTCACTTTCGATATAAAACAAGCTCATAAGGGTGGAAGCGACCCTTATGAGCTGTGCAACGCGATGGGTAAAAATATAGTGAATTTCCATATAAATGATTTTGATGATCAGCATATATGCATGCTTCCCGGCGAAGGTAAAGCTGATCATAAAAAAATATTCGGGATCCTGAAAGACAACGGATACAAGGGCCCTGCGCTTATAGAGGTATACAGCAATAATTATACTTCATACGACCAAATAAGAAAATCAGCAGAATATCTTCGTAAAATATTATCAGAGTAACTCTGCGGTCAAATTAATATCTCCGGCGCCCATAAGTATGAATAATTCATCCGGACGTGCATTTCTTTTTATATAGTCCGCAATTTCTTGCTTGCTGCTAATATACTCAGCCCCGTTTATTTGTTTTACAATATCAAGGACATTTGCTCCGATCGTATTAATCTCTCTTGCACTGTATATATCAGTCAATATCACTTTGTCAGCCGCACTGAGAGCTGATATAAATTTATCTTGGAGCAATTTTGTACGAGTGAAAGTATGGGGCTGAAAAATAACTGTGATTTTTTTATAATTTCCGGCTTTGGCAGCGTTTATAGTAGCGCTGATTTCAGTGGGATGATGTGCATAATCGTCTGCAATGTATGCCCCGTTCAATTCTTTGATTATCTGAAATCTTCTGTCGGCACCTTTAAAGTTCTCCAGACCGCTTAAAATGGCACGATTGTCTATACCATAGGATTTGGCACAGCAGACAGCAGCAAGCGCATTTGCAATATTATGCATGCCCATTACTGAAAGTTTTACATCTTTTATAAGTTCATCGCGAAAAATAATGTCAAATACAGGGTATCCGTTTAAAGTTCGGATATTACAGGC